>JAIPJD010000074.1 GCA_021734365.1 Mariprofundaceae bacterium
CACTGAGTATTCTGGTCAGCGCCTCACTCAGCTTTTTCAGGTCATCGGTAACCGAAGAGGATCCGGCAATAAATGTGCTGATATCTCCGCTTGGATCAGAGGGAATCAGGGCACCATCCGGAAGCCACTCGCTGTCACCGGGCTCGGCACTGAGAGAGAGATTCTTTTCACCCACCAGACCCCGGCCGATAATGGTGGCGCGGGTCGAGGCAGGCAGGCGCACATCCTGATTAAGCGCAACACGTACAACGGCTTTGCTGTCACGCAGCAGAATCTCCTGAACGATGCCGATTTTCACACCCGCCATCAGTACCGGCGACTGAACATCCAGCCCCATCAGGTCATCAAATTCCGTTTCAACGACATTGGTCTCCTGTTTGACCCAGACAATATCGCCGACCCTTCCGGTTGCAAAGCCGAACAGCATCAGGGCAACAAGGACAAAGGCACCCAGTCTTGCTTGTGAATTCATCGATTAACAGCCTCCTCTATCTCTTTTCCCCAGATACTGCAGTTGAGAGGGCCCTCCGCCCGCCCTTCAACAAACTGGCGAAGCATGGGATCCTGATCCGAATCTAACTGATCGGGGGTGACTTGACGATGCATCCGACCCTGGCAGAGCATCGCGATGTTATCGCTGATCATGGTCGCACTTTTCATATCATGCGTAATGGCCATGATGGTCGTTCCTGATCCCTTGTGCAGCCGGACAATCAATCGGTTGATCACATCCGACATGATGGGGTCCAGTCCGGTGGTCGGTTCATCAAGAAATACAATATCCGGTTTATGGCAGATGGTTCGGGCAAGGCCGACGCGCTTGGACATGCCGCCTGAGAGTTCGGCAGGCATCAGATCTTCAATATGTGGAAGTCCGACCCACTCAAGAACTTCACTGGCCCGCTCTCTGGCTGCCGCTCTGTTCTCACCCCGCTCCAGCAGAGCGAAGGCGACATTTTCCCATACTGAGAGCGAATCAAAGAGAGCACCACCCTGAAACAGCATACCAACCCGTTTCATACGATCCAGCTGCTCTTCTTCTGAAAGCTCAAGCCAGTTTTCACCATCCACATAAATCTCACCGGAATCCGGTTTCATCAGGCCGAGAACGCATTTGATCAATACACTTTTTCCGGTTCCGGACATGCCGATAACCGTAGTTGATGTGCCCGGCATGATGTCGAGGCTGACATCCTCAAGGACGATTTTATCTTCGAAGCGTTTGCTGACGTTGCGGATGCTGATACGGGGGATCTGATTCTGATTCACCCGATCGTTACTCATCCGAACATCCATGCAGTCAGGAAGTAGTCGGAGACCAGAATGCTCATGCAGGAGATAACCACGGCTCGTGTGGTGGCCCTGCCGACACCTTCGGCACCGCCTTTGCAGTTAAACCCTTCCGAGCAACCGATAATACCGATCAGCATGCCGAAAAAACCGGCCTTAATCAGGCCGGAGTAGAAATCTTTCAGCTCCATGTACTGGGTGGTTTTCTCCAGATAAACTGCAGGATTCTGGTCCAGCATGAAGACGCAGATGGCATAGCCGCCATAGATGCCGATAAAGTCGGAGATCACCACCAGCAGTGGCATCATGGCGATGGCGGCAATGACGCGTGGCATGATCAGATAGCGCATCGGATCGGTGGAGAGTGTCCAGAGTGCATCAATCTGTTCCGATACCCGCATGGTGCCGAGTTCAGCAGCAAATGAGGCTCCGACCCGTCCGGCCACCATCAGGCCCACCAGCACCGGCCCGAGCTCCCGCACCATGGAGAGGGATACAACGACACTGATCATGCTCTCGGCGGCAAACCGGTGAAAGACGATATAGGATTGAAGTGCCAGCACCATACCGGTGAACAGGGCCGTAAGGAGCACAACAGGCAGTGACTGCACGCCGACCTCCTCGGCCTGGGCAAGAATCAGACGCGGATAACGGGGAGCAGAGAACATACGCCTGGAGAGCTGCCCCAGTGTGGCAGCATAAATGCCGAGCTGGGCAAGAAACAGTTCAGCAACCGATCCGATTCTTTGCAGTAGCTGCATCTCAGATTGCCCTGCGGCAGACCCGGGTTCCCACACCGGTGAGGAGCTCGTAGGGGATGGTTCCGGCAAGATCGGAGACGGTCGATACCGTCAGCTTCTCTCCCCAGAATTCGACCGTGTCGCCGGGCTTGAGATGGTTCGTGGTGCAGTCGATCAGGCAGTAGTCCATGCAGATGCGCCCCACAATCGGGAACCATGTGCCTCTGGCGTAAGCCTGCCCGCAACTGGAAAGGATTCGAGGCAGACCATCACCATATCCAAGGCTGACAACCGCAATCTTCATGTTATCCGGAGCTGTAAATGATGCACCATAGGAGAGGCTTACCCCTTCGGCGATCTCACGAACATGCATGACCTGACCGGTAAGCTGCATAACGGGCCTTACCCCAAGGGGCTCTGTCGGCACGGGTTCGGCACCATAAAGGGCCAGGCCGGGGCGAACAAAGTCGTGCATCTGGTCAGGCAGTGCAACCAGACCGGCGCTGTTGAGCAGGGAGGCCGGAAGTTCCGGGTCGAGTTGCTGACATAACGTGGAAAACTCCTCTGCCTGCGCCCTGTTGAGAGGGTGCTCAGGCGTATCAGCGCAGGCCAGATGTGACATGATGCCTGCTATTTCTATGCTGCTGGCACGGCACTGATGCATAAGCCGGGCAGGGTCATCAGCTCCCAGCCGCTGCATGCCGGTATTGATCTTGATCCAGACCGAACCGCTAAAGCCTGCCGATTGAAGAAGCCTGAGCTGATGATTGCCGGTGATGGCTGGCGTAAGCGCATGCTGGCGGGCAAGTCCGGCATCGTCAGCATCAAAGATGCCGGAAAACAGAACAATACTTTCAGCCTCAGGAAGCAGTTTACGCAGCGCCATGCCCTCACTGGCATCGGTTACCGAAAACTGACGGCACCCTTCGTCAAACAGGGCGGACGAAACCAGGGCAAGGCCATGGCCATATGCATTGGCTTTTACGACAGCCATGATTTTGGCATGCCCGGCACGGCTGCTCAGCAGGCGGTAATTGTGCCGCAGGTTTTCAATGTTGATGTTGGCAATGGCCGGGCGCATAGCGTGAGTGTCGTCAAGAGAGGCAATGGTGTCAAAAAATCTGAATTTCCGGGAAGTGGTGACAATGGCAGGGGCAGTATAAAATTGTTCGGGCTCTGCACATGCCTTCATGCTGCCCAGTCGATGGGTTGCGGGCTGGCTGCTGACATCAGCTCTCATCAGCTTTCATCAATAATCGACTCAAGATGGGTAAGCGCCAGAATAAGGCGAAGATGCTCGGTCTCATCTGTTGATTCACCGGGGTCGGTTATCCAGCCTCCGTGCAGGGCCTGCTGAAGTTCGTTCCAGTCCCTGTGCCTGCTCCACAGCTCTTTACCTGTCTCCAGCAGCGAGCGGGAAGGACTCTGCAGCAGCTGGCTGGTTGCCTTCTGCTTGAGCAGCGTAAGCCGGTGCAACCACTCCCGGCGAAGCGCATGGGCATCTTTGTCTGCCCAGAACGGCGTTCGCAGTGAAGACTCCAGTGCCGAGAATGGAAGCAGGTGCATCGCCGCCTGGGTTGCTTTAAGGCAGCGGGTCAGGGGTGTCTTCTCCGTGGCGCTGATATGGACAGCGCTCGCCATCTGGGTCAGCTCGGGCATGGAGGCAAGATGTGCTGCATCTGCTGATGATAGCCCGGCTTGTGAGGTCGATTTCAGGATATCCAGATATCGACTGTTTTCGACACCACCAACACCCTGAATGCCGAGAGATTTCCGGAAACTTCGCAGTCCCCGTTGCTGTTGTTTAATCCATGCCTTGTCGAGTTCATGTACGGGGCAGAGCCGCAGTATCTCTTCGGCAAAGTGCATGATCTGCTCCTGCAACTCCCTCTGGGTTTGAACGGCCAGCATTTTATCATGCATGGTGGACCATATGTTCCGGCGAAGCTCAACCGCATCGAGCAGGCATTCGGAGAGCATCAGGGCCTGAATGATATCACCAATGGGCTGATCCAGCAGGCTCTGCAGGTGGTGAATCGAGGTCAGCCCGATATGGTTGATGATATGGTTGCTGGCCTGGGTGTGGACAATGGCCGATGCCAGCGGATGTTCATGCATGGCCGCGATGTAGCGGCGGCGCATCACTTCCGGGAAATATTTTTTTAGAATGACGCTGCTGAAGCAGGAGGCATGAAAAAAATCTTCGGCATCAAGTGTGTCATGAATTCGGTTTTTCTCATGTCCGAGAAGTACGGCCAACTGGGGCCGGAGTTTGAGTGTTTCATCATCTTCCATACCGGGGTCGGAGTCGGGATTGATCCGGCCATCCCTGATCAGCGTGTCGCGCAGTCTGATCAGGCGAGGCAAGTGTTGCATGGCATCGTATGCGGCCAGTGTCAGCACCCTGGATTGCATCAGGTTGTTGTTCAGGCACAGCTCCGTGACAGCCTCTTCCATCTTCTTGAGCGTGCGGTTTCGTTGAGCCGGTGTTCTCCGTGACAGCTCTGGTGTTGAGAAGAGAATCTTCAGGTTGACTTCATGATCCGACATGTCGACACCGGCGGAGTTGTCGATGGCATCTGTATTGATGATCCCGTCACGGCTGGCAAACTCAATTCGGGCTCTCTGGGTAAATCCGAGGTTGCCGCCTTCGCAGACAACGGAGGCCCGTAACTGATCTGCATTGATACGGACACTGCTGTTGACAGGGTCCTGTACTTCGGCATGGCTCTCATCAGAGGCTTTGACATAAGTGCCGATACCGCCGTTATAGAGCAGGTCGGCCGGCGCCTTCAGAATCGCCTGAATCAGTGCTTCGCCGGAGAGCTTTGTTGCTTCAACCCGGAGCGCCTTGCCCAGCTCATCAGAAATGGAGATCGATTTTGCATTGCGCTCGAATACACCTCCGCCGCGACTGATCAGCTGTGGGTTGTACTTCTCCCATCCCAGGGCGTTACTGAACAGCCGCTTGCGTTCTGCAAATGCGGTTTTTGCATCCGGGTTGGGATCAAGGAAGATATGTCGGTGGTTGAAAGCGGCGATAAGTTGCAGGTTGGGATTGAGCAGCATGCCGTTACCGAACACATCGCCGCCCATGTCACCGATGGCAACCACACGGATGGGGTCGTTACAGGCATCTCCGCCCAGCATATCAAAATGGTGTGCGGCACATACCCATGCACCGCGTGCCGTAATACCGATAACCTTATGGTCATAGCCATGACGACCACCGCTGGCAAAGGCATCATCCAGCCAGAAGCAGGCCAGTCGCGACTCTTCATTGGCATCATTTGAAAAAGCGGCGGTTCCCTTGTCGGCTGCGACAACCAGATAGGGATCATGCCGGTCACATTCGGGTATCCGGACACCATCCGGCGCAATGGCTTCACCATGTAGCAGGTTGTCAGTTAACTCCAGAAGTGCCCGGATAAATATGCGATATTGCTGCAGCACGAAATCGCCACCGGCACCATCGCGGACAATAAAGCCGCCTTTGGACCCGGTAGGAACGATCTGCCCGTTTTTTACCACCTGTGTTGCCATCAGATCCAGCACTTCGGTTCTGAAATCTGCAGGCCGGTCAGAGAAGCGAATACCGCCTCTGGCAACCGGTCCGGCCCGGAGATGAATGCCTTCAACATGAACGCCATGCACAAACAGCTCCCGATAAGGCACCGGATGCGGGGCAAAGCTGAGCTTTCCGGAGTCAATTTTTATGCCGATGGGCTCTCCGGCCTGGCGGACAAAGGCATTGGTACGCACGCCCGCTTCAATCAGCTCTGCCAGTGCGCGAAACCAGCGGTCATCCGAGAGATTCAGCACATCGTTCATCGCCTGCTCAAATTCAATCCGGGCCTGAGTAAGATAGTCAATCGGCATGGATGGCAGGTGGCAGGCTGTAAAGATCTGCAGAAGCCGTTCAGAAACCTTCGGATGGCGCAGCATCATGCTGGACAGTGTCGTAGGTGCTGCATCGGGCAGCAGTTGAACCAGATGGTTCCTTAACGTAATAAGTGTTGCGACCTGGTTGATATCGAGGGTTGAGGAGGTGAGAAGCGCGTTGATCATGTCGTGATCTGCCTCATCATTAAACACCAGTTCCAGACCCTGGTTAAGTCGCTCAAGATCGTCCTGTTGCAGGGATTCGAGGGCGCTGCAGCGGATACAGCTGATCCGTACCTGCCGGTCGGCAGGCCCGAAATCCACCACAGCCTCCTGCATGGCAGTCAGACCGAAGGCCTGAATGCGATCGACCAGCCTGCCCAGAGGCAATGCTTTGCAGGTGATGATATGGAGCTCGATGTTGCTCTGGCCCTCACCGGAACGTTTGAGCACCCGCACCATGGTTCTGCAGCTGGAAATCACGTACTCCCGGGCCTGAATATCAGCAAGGAACTGTGTATGGGGAAAGAGCTCCTGATAGAGTACCGGCAACTGCTCCAGTTCTTTGAGGGTGGCCGGAAGATCGACCTCGGAGGCATGGCTGAGAATCTCCTTTCTGGCCCTGTCTTTCCAGAAGATGATGCACTGGGAGACACTCTCGGTGATGCCCTCCAGATTCGATTCACGCCCTGTTTCAATGGCGACGATAATGACCCGGTAGGGGCCGATGCCGATCGACTCGGCACCGTGAATGACGACATGGTGCCCCTCAATCTTCTTCTCGATGTGGCGCAGGATATTGGGGCCGAAACGGTTAGCTGGCATGGCGATGAGCAGGTATTCGAGGTTGCCGATGGCGGGCTTGAGACTGGAGACCGTAACCTGCGTCGGCATGGTTATGTCGACGATCGACTTCAGTGGTGCAAGCCATGATTCAGGTGCGACGGAGTAGAGCAGTGATTTGGGCAGCCTGTCGTAGATGGTTCGCACCTCCCGACGATAAAATGCCGAGTGCTGCAGGATCGAGAGCTGTTTCAGGGTATGCCAGTGCTCACTCAGGCATGGTAACTGACTGGCGTTCATGTGTCTGGCACTGCGTGAAAAGTGGCCCACCAGAATGGCGTGGCACAACGCCTCCTTCCCATCTCGCCAGCAGATGCGGATCACCTTCACATTGGTGGCGCTGTAGAGGTAGTGCTGGCACGCGGCCAGATGCAACCACTCAATGCCGGGGCGGGTCGGGGCGGGGACAGCCTTGATTTCGGCATGCAGGCCGGGAGCGATTCGTTCCATGGTGCGATAATCGCGGAGAAGCCCGAGACGTGTGCCGTCGATATGCAATCCGAACATAACATAGCGATTCTCATTCATCCACGCCAGCAGCTCGGCTGAGGGGTCATGGTCATGGCGGATCTTTTCGGTGATCTCCGCCAGCTTCTCCTTCATCCGGCCGAAATCGCACACTGACAGATCGACACTGCGCAGAATTGCGCTGATGTCCCTGTATACGTTGTGGCAGTCGGGAACAAGCGTGGCTGAGAGGTGTAGTGCGATAAACATGAAGTTGTCTTCGGAGCGCTGATCGGGATGGCGCAGATAGATTTCACACAGCTCATCGTCGCACTGCATGGCCGCTACCATCGTCTGCTGGTTGATCGGCTGGATACCGCTGCGCAGCAGATAACCCTTCACCGCATCAAAATAGAATGCCTGATCGGGGCAGCGAATGGTGACCAGATGGCGGTGCAGAGAACCATGGGTGATGGTGCGGAAGCGCAGATCAATCCGCTGTTTGGCAGCTGGTTTTCCGGGGTGGGGAAGCAGTTGCAGGGCATCGTGCACCAGTGCCGCCTGTACCCGTTTGGGAAGCTCCTCCAGACCCTGCTGGTGTCTGGCCTCTTCCAGAAGATCCATCAATTGGCGACGAAGAATTCTCATACGCTTAAGTTTAGTCCTTTTCTGGCAGTTTGCCTTACCCCTTTCTACCTGTGGCCGCTTATTATGGCTACATTGAATTTGACGTCCCGCTGCTTATCGGCTTACATGAAGTGGGAGGGAGTCTCATCTTAAGGGGGATGTATGACGAATCTTGTAGCTGGCCACCGGGATCGATTGAGAGAGCGTTTCACTCAAAACGGCTTTGAAGGGTTTCATGATTATGAGGTGATCGAACTTCTTCTGACCTATGCGATTCCCCGGGTCGATGTAAAGCCGATTGCCAAACGGTTACTGAAGAGCTTCGGAACACTGGCAGGTGTTTTTGATGCGCCGCTGGCAGAGCTGATTCAGGTCGAGGGGATGGGGGAGAAGGGTGCAGTCTTCATCACACTCGTCCGGCAGGTTGAGGTGAGATACCTCGCCTCGGATCTTCCCGGTAAATCGGTCTTTGATCGTCCTGAGAAGGTGAAGGCACATCTCCGCTTGCTGGTGCAGGGGCGGGGCATGGAGTGCTTCGGCGCCATTTTCGCCGATCAGCAGAACAGGCATGTGGCCACCCAGATACTTTTTGAGGGAACCGTTGATCGTGCAGTGGTCTATCCGCGTAATCTGATGAAAAGGGCGCTGGAACTGGATGCCAAGGGATTGATCCTTTTTCACAATCACCCCGGCGGTACGCCACGCGCAAGCAGTGAAGATATCCAGTTAACCAGGCGCATGAGCGAGGCATGCAGCCCGCTTGATATCAAAGTGCTTGATCACTTCCTGATTGCCGGCACGGAAGTTCTCTCATTCAAGGAGAACGGCTGGTTCTGAATCTCTGCCATTGCCCAGGATATCGGGCGGCGAATGACGACTTACTCGCCCTCAAGCGCTCTGCGCTCTTCGAAGATTTCGTTCATGGTGTCGGCACAGCTTTCGAAAGCTGCAAGCACAGCCGGATCGAAATGCGAGGGCTCGGTACGGCCATCGCCTTTGGTGATAATCTCGAGCGCCTTTGCGTGATCGAATGCTTTTTTGTACGGGCGTTTGCTGCGCAGGGCATCGTAGACGTCGGCCAGCTGCATGATGCGGGCAGTCAGCGGGACGGCACCGCCGCTGACCCGGGCCGGATAACCGCTGCCATCCCAGCGTTCGTGATGGGATAGCGCAATCTCTTCACCCATCTGCAGATAAGGCGATGAGTTTCCGGCCAGAATAGAGGCGCCGAT
>JAIPJD010000075.1 GCA_021734365.1 Mariprofundaceae bacterium
CCTATCCACAAAGCCTCGATACGCCGGGTGCCAGGAGCATCGAGCAGCCGTTGTTCGATTCGGTGATTGTGGTGACCGACCGCCGCCTGCTCGATAAGCAGTTACGCGAGAATATTAAGGACTTCTCCGAGGTCAAAAATATCGTTGCCCCTGCATTCAAATCTTCCGACCTGAAAAGCGCTCTGGAGCAGGGAAAGAAAATTATCATCACCACCATCCAGAAATTCCCGTTCATTATTGATGGCATTGCCGACCTGAGCGACAAGCGCTTCGCTGTGATTATCGATGAGGCGCACAGCTCGCAGAGCGGTTCAGCGCACGGAAGAATGAACGAGGCGATGGGTCGACAGGAAAATGGTGAAGAAGAGACCCTGGATGTGCAGGATAAAATTCTTCTGGCTATGCAGGCGCGTAAGATGCGGGGCAATGCTTCCTACTTTGCATTCACGGCCACGCCGAAGAACACGACGCTTGAGAAGTTCGGTGTAAAACAGGCAGATGGCAGCTACAAGCCGTTCCACCTCTATTCGATGAAGCAGGCGATTGAGGAGGGGTTTATCCTTGATGTGCTGGCCAATTACACGACCTACAAGAGTTACTACGAGATCCAGAAGTCGATTGTTGAGAATCCGCTGTTCGACAGTGCCAAGGCACAGAAGATGCTGCGAGCCTATGTTGAGCGCAGCCAGCAGACCATCGATGTGAAGGCTGAGATTATTCTCGACCATTTCATTCCGCAGATGGTGAACAGTAAGAAGCTGAAAGGCAAAGCCAAGGGGATGGTGATTACCCAGAATATTGAAACTGCCATTCGCTACTACAAGGCGATTGCCCGTTTGCTTGATGCGAAGGGCAATCCTTTCAAAGTGGCAATTGCATTTTCCGGGGCCAAAGTGGTCGATGGGGTTGAGTACACGGAAGCAGGGATGAACGGCTTTGCCGAAAATGACACCCGTGACAAGTTTGATACCGATGAGTATCGCATGCTTGTGGTCGCCAACAAGTATCTGACCGGTTTTGACCAGCCGAAGCTGGCAGCCATGTATGTCGATAAGAAGCTGCAGTACGTGTTGGCTGTCCAGGCTCTTTCACGACTAAATCGGTCGGCCCCTAAGCTGGGTAAGAAAACGGAGGATCTTTTCGTTCTAGACTTCTTTAACTCGGTTGATGATATCAAGACGGCCTTTGACCCGTTCTACACTTCGACAAGCCTGACAGAGGCGACAGACATCAATGTGCTGCACGAATTGAAAGATGTGATGGATGAAGTTGGAGTCTATGAAGGGGTTGAGGTGGAGCGCTTTGTCGAACTCTATTTCAACAACGCAGATGCCCAGCAGTTGAGCCCTGTTATCGACACGGCGGCAGAACGATTTAACAACGGACTGGAGCTGGATGACGACGAGAAGGCCGACTTTAAAATTAAGGCCAAGCAGTTTGTGAAAATCTACGGCCAGATGGCAGCTATCATGCCTTACGAGATTGCCGCATGGGAAAAGCTGTTCTGGTTCCTGAAGTTCCTCATTCCCAAACTGAAGGTGAAAGACCCGAACAAAGACAAGCTGGATGAGCTCCTGAATTCGGTTGACCTCTCAACCTACGGACTGGAGCGAGTGAAACTAAACCATCCCATCGGGTTGGATCCAAATGGAACAGAAGTTGATCCTCAAAATCCCAATCCGCGCGGAACGCATGGGCCAGGGCCTGAACACGATCCGCTGGATGAGATTATACGCAACTTCAATGAGCGATGGTTCCAGGGATGGAGCGCGACACCGGAGGAGCAACGGATTAAGTTCGTACACCTTGCCGACAGCATCAAGGCCCACCCTGACTTCAAAGAGAAGTATCAGGACAACAAGGATATCCATAACCGCGACCTGGCGTTCGAGAAGATATTCGAAGAGGTGATGCTGAAAAATCGCCGCAATGAGATGGAGTTGTACAAGTTGCTGGCTGGTGATGCCGCATTCAAGGCGGCTATGCAGCAGAGTTTAAGACAGATGGTTGGGGTAGAGAACGGGGTATGATATGAACAGTATAAATCTTAGTCGTTTGGAAAAAGTTGAACTGCGCCAATGCTGGCAAACCGAAGCAGGAGACTTTACACCTTGGCTCGCTCAGGAAGAAAACATCTCATTACTCGGTGAAACAGTTGGACTTTCTCTCGAAGTCGAAGCTCAGGAAAAAGAGGTGGGGCCATTCAGGGCGGACATTCTCTGTAAAGATACAGCAACGGATAATTGGGTGTTGATCGAAAACCAGCTGGAACGAACAGATCATACACACCTTGGGCAACTTCTTACTTATGCGGCAGGCCTCAATGCAGTAACCATTGTTTGGATTGCTAACAGGTTTACCGATGAGCACAGGGCGGCTCTTGATTGGTTGAATGAAATTACCGATGAGAGTTTTAATTTCTTTGGGCTTGAGGTTGAGCTATGGCGTATTGGTGATTCTCCGATGGCTCCTAAATTCAACATCATTAGCAAGCCAAACGATTGGACGCGGCATGTCACTGGAGCCGCCAAACAGTTAAGCAATGCAGCATTATCTCAAACCAAGCTTCTTCAAGGCGATTTTTGGAATCAGTTTTGCCGACATCTTGAGGAGACGTCTTCAAGCCTCCGAACAGCCAATCCCTCTCCCCAGCATTGGTTGAATGTTGCCCTTGGTAGAGGGGGAGCTCGTTTGAATGCAATTGCCTCGACATGGAACAGTGAAACTAACAAAGCGGGTATCGGGGAAATCCGAGCGGAAGTCGAGTTTTTCGATAAAAATTCTAAAGCCTTTTATCTACCCCTTGAAAACCAAAAATCGGAGATTGAATCCGAGCTAGGCGAAAGCCTTGTCTGGTACAATCCTGATAATGCGCAGGTTTGCAGAATTTACTTGCGTAAAACTGTAGATATCAGCCAGCGAGAAGAATGGGATCAACAGCACGCATGGCTTAAAGAAAAGCTGGAGGCTCTTCATCGGGTGTTCGCTCCTCGGGTAAAAGCGATTAATCCAGATCAATACCAACCTCCTAAAAATGATGAAGGAGTAATGGAGTAACTAGGCCGGGCCACGGCTCATCAGGAATTTGAACGGGGGATTTAGGGAGAGGGATAATGAAACTAGTTTTTCAGATTGCCGGAGGCATCGTACTGGCGGCTTTGATTGTTTGGGGTGTCCAGGTGGCCGTAGTCACCTATGTGGCCAAGCAGGCAGTAGAGCAGATGCAGACCACGATAAAGCAACAACAGCAACACCAGTCCAGAATGCAGCAAGAAAGAGCACGGCAGAAGGCTCTGCAGGAGCAGAAGAAAGCCCAACGTCTTGCACGCGAGAAGGTTGCCAGGGCTGAACAACAGCGGCAGCAGCGGTTGGTTTCGCAGGAGCAAGCGCGATTAAAAGCTGCTTTCGACAAATGGTGGCAGCCACCGCAGTGGTGCACCCAAGCATCAAGCATAAAAAAGGTTATCCAGTGTGGCGATCTCAAAAGGTTAAAACGAGCCGAGTTCGATCAGCTTCTTGCCTCCGGCAAAGTCACTTTGCCACCTCGGCAGGTTCGATGGGAATAAGGCGATAAAGAGCAGTTTTATGCATGAATTCAGAGTTGCATTATGGATCATCTTCGACTTTAATAATTTAAAAGTGTTTACCTAATAGGTAAATGAATATAAGGTACGCCAATTAGTGGAGATTTTCTTTTCAAAAAGCGATTTACAAAAGTTGTGTGAGAACCGACGGAAGATGGAGCGGGCGTTTGGCACTGCGTGTGCTAAGAAGCTTCAGAGACGATTGGCTGACTTACAGGCTGCCTTGACTCTTATGGATGTTGTTGCTGGTCGCCCTCACCCTCTGGAAAGGGATAGGCTTGGTCAGTTTGCAATAGATTTGCATGGAGCTTGTCGCCTGGTTTTCGAGAGTGCAGATGAACCTATTCCTATAAAAGAAGATGGAACAATTGCATGGAATGAAGTGACGAAAATCCGCATTGTATTTATTGGAGACTATCATGATTGAGCAAGCAGCAACCTTTTCTCCAGACTGGGTTTCACCACCGGGGGATACCATTTTAGACTTGCTGGAAGAGCGAGGCTGGAAGCAGTCTGAGTTCGCCCAGCGTATTGGTTTTACGACCAAGCATGTAAATCATCTAATTAGTGGCAAATCAGCTATTACTGAAGATGCTGCTATCAAGCTTGAACGGGTTCTTGGAAGCAATGCACGTTTCTGGATGAGTCGTGAAGTGCAATATAGAGAAGCTTTGGCTAGGGAAGGGGCGCTGGAAGCGCTGGAAGCAGAAGTGGAATGGTTGAAAGAAGTTCCAGTTGCAAACATGGTGAAGTTTCAGTGGATTCCTAAGTGCAAAAGAAAGGCCGAACAGGTGGCCGAGCTGCTAAAATTTTTTGGCGTTGCTTCTGTTGAATCGTGGAGATCTAAGTATGCAGAACCACTTGCAGCTTTTAGAGCCAGTGAAAGGCTTTCTAAAAAACCTGGGGCTGTAGCTGCATGGTTAAGGCAGGGCGAACGAAGTGCTAGCAAAATTAGAACAGCACCTTTTGATAAGGCGGCGTTTAAGTCTGTGCTTGATGATCTGCGGAATCTGACAAATGAGCCTGATCCGGATATTTTTATGCCAGCTCTTGTTGAAGCATGTGCAAGTGCTGGCGTAGCTGTTGTGTTTGAACCCGTCCCAACAGGCTGCCCAGCCTCTGGGGTTACTAAGTGGATTGGCACAGACAAAGCTTTGCTCATGTTGAGCTTTCGCCATAGTAGTAATGACCATCTCTGGTTTTCTTTTTTCCATGAGGCAGGACATTTATTACTTCATGGAAAAAAGATGCTGTTTATTGAGACCAAAGAGCTGGATGGAGAGCATGAAGAGCAAGCCAATCAGTTTGCAGGACACTTATTAATCCCCAAGCAATTTGAGGAGCGCTTGATGCTCTTGGATCAGAGTCCAGCGACTATTAAGAAATTTTCAAAAGAGGTGGGCGTTGCTCCAGGCATTATCGTAGGAAGAATGCAAAAGGATGGTATTTTGCCTTGGGCCACAAAGCTTAATGGCTTGAAAGTCCGTTACCACTGGAGACTCGACTAAGCCTAGAGTTCCGGGGATACATTACTTAATGAGGTGTTGAAAAGGTTTCCTTCATCCAATCGTAGAGTAGTTGCGTGGTGAGGCCCTCTATCGCAATGCTCTCGAATTCATCGGCAGGATCTTCCTTGATCAGGCAGAACTGATAGTCGGCGATACCCGGCTTGGCATCATGAAGCACAACCAGAATCCGCTTGCCGCTCTTCAGGCAATCGATCGTCATCAAGTCTGTAGGGATGCCGATATTGCGCATCTGGCTGCTCACCCCGACAACGGGATTGATATGTGCGAAATCCTCTTGAATCTTTGCATGCGCCGTTTCAACGGCGTCGCAGAGGCGTTTTATGGGCATATCTTCCAAGCCGCTCTCCTGTATCAGCCGAGGTTAGCAAGCTCTGAGGCATTGCCAAGGAATCATTCGGATCGGACTCCAGCGCTGTTGAGGGTGCACGGGTGATGGGAGGGGTGCTCTTTTCGTCTACAATGACGGTAGCACGATAGTGGAGGCAGACAGTGGACGAATTTCTGGCAGCAGCGATAGAAGAGGCAAAGCTGGGCTTGGCCGAAGGCGGTATCCCGATTGGTTCGGTGCTGGTGATCGACGGCAAGATCGTCGGGCGTGGCCATAATCGGCGGGTACAGCAGGGCAGTGCCGTGCTGCATGCGGAGATGGATTGCCTGGAACGCGCCGGACGGCTGACGGCGGCGGATTACCAAAGGGCGACGCTCTACTCCACCCTCTCACCTTGTGACATGTGCAGCGGGGCGGTGCTGCTCTATGGCATCCCGAGGGTAGTAATCGGTGAAAACAAAACCTTCTGCGGACCTGAGGCATATGTGCGTTCACGCGGTGTCGAGGTGACGGTGGTTGACGATAGCGAGTGTGAAGCGCTGATGCGGCAGTTTATTGCTGACCATCCCGAACTGTGGAACGAGGATATCGGAGAGTAGAAAATCCAGGGACAGTGGTACCAGGCAATATTCAACTCATAGATCAGGGGTTTCACCCCTGAGAATCTTCATTTGATGCCCTGACTTTACAGTTAGACACAATTTAAGTTTACAATTGGACGACATAAAACTTTACGATTGGACGACATAAAACTTTACAATTGGACGACACTTGGCTTTACTATCAGACGATATGAGTTATTTACACCAGATGCTCTTAAGAGCAGCGCAGAAAGGCTATCGCTCGTAATGAGTTATCCACGCCTGTTGCAACCTCGGCTGGAAGAGGCACTGGACGATACACCGGTTGTGTTGATCCATGGCCCGCGCCAATGTGGAAAAACAACATTGGCTAAAAAAGTCGGTGATCTGCGTGGTTATACCTATTTGTCTTTTGATGACGTAAACCTTGTTTCGGCTGCCAAAGCTGATCCTATTGGATTTGTAGATCGCCTGACAGACAAAGTGATTCTTGATGAAATACAACATGTACCTGAACTATTTAGTTCAATTAAACATACTGTCGATCGTGAACGCAGCCCAGGACGCTTTCTACTTACAGGCTCTGCCAATATTTTATTACTTCCTAAACTTTCTGACTCTTTAGCTGGGCGAATTGATATTATTCATTTGCATGCGCTTTCTCGTTGTGAAATTGAAAACAGTGGCAAAGGCTTATTGGAGCAATTGTTTCGGGGCGAATTTGAAGTTGGTGTATTAGAAAAGCTTGGGACAAAGCTGGCAAAGTATGTGGTCGAAGGTGGATTTCCTGAGCCTCAACAAAGAAAAAGTGCGAGACGTAAAAGCCAATGGTATGCAAATTATATTGAAACCCTAGTGCAGCGTGATATTAGAGATTTAGCGCGTATCAGTAACTTAGAGGCTATGCCAAAGCTTTTGCAGCTTGCAGCGCATCAAAGTGCACAGCTTCTTAATAAGCAGGCGCTTGCATCGCCTTTTCAGATGAGTAGGCAAACAGTGGACTCCTACTTTACCCTGTTGCAAAAGATCTTCTTGGTGGATGTGCTGCCAGCATGGCATAGCAATAGGGGAAAGCGCCTCATTAAAACACCGAAGGTGCATATGAGCGATACGGGGCTGGCATCGGCTCTGCTAGGGCTCTCTGTTGACCAGTTGGACAGTGATCGAACTATGCTGGGGCACCTTTTGGAAAGTTTTATCTATAATGAGTTACGACGACAGGCAAGCTGGAGTAATTCTGATATACAGTTTTATCACTTTAGAGATAAAGATCAGTATGAAGTGGACATCGTGATGGAGCAGCATGGCGGTGGAGTAGTCGCAGTGGAAGTCAAAGCAGCAGCAACGGTGACCGAGAAAGATTTTAAGGGATTAAAAAGACTTCAATCCATGGTGGGTTCATCCTGGAAAATGGGCATTGTGTTTTTTGATGGTGAGATTCCACTCTCATTTGGAGATGGCCTCATTGCCATGCCAATTAGCGGCTTGTGGGATAAAGGCATCATTGTTTGAAACTGGATTGTTTGCGAGAGAAAGGTCAATAGGATCCGATCAATGGGATCAGACTCGATTGATTGTTGAATTGAAACAGGGGTAAAGGCGGGGGCCTTTCCGGTTTTAACAGCTAAGAGATGCCTCTCCGTCGGTTTTAAACCGTTTCATCACCGTTTTCGATCAAGGCCTGAAGTGTGGCAATATCAGGGTGGGGCCCTGACTCATAAGGCTCAATAAGGGAGACTGCTGTTCCGTCTGCATTCACCATGGCTACATACGAACCTTTACGTAAAGCAGTATGGCGAAATCCTGCTTTGTCCTTTATTGTGTATGCCTCCCAGCCTGATTCTTCAGCCTTTTTGGCAAATTTTGCCTGAGGATTAGATATGGACTTTACTATTACGAAAGTACCCAAAAGAAAAGTACCCAAAATAAATAAGCCAATTGACCAAGTCATAGTTTCTCCTTTGATGTTTATACCTTATCTCAGCACTGATAATAGAGCAAAGATAATCATGAGATTCCTTTTCATCTATGCTTACCCGCACGGAATTCCGGGGACAGTTTACCCATATAATGGTTAGAATTCCCAGAATAGGTTATCTGTACAATGGTTGGTGAAGTGAGAAAAGGATTAAAGCTATGAGTGCCACCACATCTGTCGCAAGCAGCAAAGCCGAAACCCTTCGCGCACTGGAGCAGGCGGTAATTTTCGAGGATTCCCGCTTTCTGGTGATCAACAAACCCTCCGGCATGGCCGTGCACGGCGGCAGCGGCCTCAG
Organism: Mariprofundaceae bacterium; assembly: GCA_021734365.1. GTDB lineage: Bacteria > Pseudomonadota > Zetaproteobacteria > Mariprofundales > Mariprofundaceae > WSZY01. The sequence continues at coordinate 8,299 of JAIPJD010000075.1, forward strand.
TTTCGGCGTCATTGAGGGGCTACGCGCACTCAGGCCGACAGCGCCTTACCTGGAGCTTGCCCACAGGCTCGACCGCGACACCTCGGGTTGCCTGCTTATCGCCAAACGACGCAGTGGACTGCGTGCGTTCCAGAAACAGCAGGAGGCCGGGTACGTGCATAAGCATTACCTGGCACTGGTGAAGGGGGAGTGGCAGGGAGGTGGCCGCAAGGTGGATGCGCCACTGAGTAAAATGACCGATAAATCCGGCAAGCGGACCGTGCGTGTCGATGCCAGAGGTAAACGGTCAGTTTCACGTTTCACGCCGTTACAGCGCTTTGACGGGGCAACCCTGATGCGCATCAAGCTGATCACCGGCCGCACCCACCAGATTCGCGCGCATGCCACCCACACCGGCCACCCGATTGCAGGGGATTGCAGATATGGTGATGCGGCATTCAACGAGGCGATGGCAAAGATCGGGCTGCAGCGGCTGTTCCTGCATGCCGAATCGATCCGTTTTGAGATACCCGGAGTGGAGCCTTACGAGATCAATGCACCGCTCGACCCCCGGCTTGAGGCGCTGCATGGCAGGCTTGTGAAGCGTTAGCCGGACATCAGCAGGCGTATAAGGTCAATCGATATATTGACCTGCGGGAAGAAAGGATCTGCTCTTTTACTCCTCGTTGGAGAGTGGCGGGTAACGCTGCACGATCACATCCGGATCAAGGCCGATTTCGCTGGCGTACTGGCGCAGATAACCCTTCA
>JAIPJD010000076.1 GCA_021734365.1 Mariprofundaceae bacterium
CCTGAACGCAATGCGCTAATGCAGAGCGTTGAGTAGAAATAAAAAAAGCGGGGCAGATGCCCCGCTTTTAATCTGCTTCGATAAAAATCAATAACTCTTCTCAAACTCCGTCTTATGGCACTTCGGACATGGTGGAATACGGCCTGTTTTCTTAAAATGCATCTCATGCTTGCACGCCATGCAGGTTAAGGTGCCTGCTGCCGTAATCTCACCTGAACGACATGAGAGCGACTGTTTTGCTTTTGCCGCAGCACCGGTAAGTGCAGAACCTGCCGCTTCCAGCAGCGAAGAGATTGATGCCAGCGCACCTGTACTTAACCGGGAAGGGTTGAGCTTGACCCTTGCTTCATCACGAACCGTGTCAGCCATGTGACTGAAATCCCGCTCCAGAAACTCTTTCAGCTTCCTGCCCTGCTCTTCACTCACCTTGCCTGCAGCGGTTAACTGCTGGCGTGCCTTCTCCATAGCAATATGGGCATACTCGGAAGATTTTTCAGCCCCCGACTCAAACAGCTCCTTAAATTTGGCCGCCATCTCATCATACTGATCGGTCTCTTTATCAGACATTGCAACATCCTCCATATGGGCGATAAGTGCATCGCCAAAACCGGATGTGGAGAGTTTAACAGCTCCCTTCATCAGGCGTTCAAAATCATAGGTTACCGTTCTGGCAGCGATGGCGCCATTGATACCTTTTAGAATCAGGTCAGCCGCCTCTGTCCAGCCCATATAGCGAAGCATCATCTCACCGGAGAGCACAACGGAGGAGGGGTTCACCATATCCTTATCCGCATACTTCGGTGCCGTGCCGTGAGTTGCCTCAAAGATGGCATGGCCGCTCATGTAATTAATGTTGGCACCCGGTGCGATGCCGATACCGCCCACCTGTGCGGCCAGTGCATCGGAGAGGTAATCACCATTGAGGTTCAGGGTGGCGATCACATCAAATTCGGTCGCGCGGGTCAGTACCTGCTGCAGCGCAATATCAGCGATGGCATCCTTGATCACGATACCGTTCGGCAGCTTGCACCATGGGCCGCCATCAATCTCAACCGCACCGAATTCGCTCTTGGCCAGATCATAACCCCAGCGCATGAAGCCACCCTCGGTGAATTTCATGATATTACCCTTATGGACAATGGTGACAGACTTGCGGTTGTTATCGATCGCATAGCGGATTGCTGCACGAACCAGCCGTTCAGTCCCCTCACGCGATACAGGCTTTACGCCGATGCCGGAGCTTTCAGGGAAACGGATTTTAGTCACGCCCATCTCTTCCTGCAGGAATTTGATGACCTTTTTCACTTCATCTGACCCTGCCGCCCACTCGATACCGGCATAGATATCTTCGGAGTTCTCACGGAAGATCACCATATCAACATCTTCGGGACGTTTTACCGGTGAAGGAACGCCATTGAAATATTTCACCGGACGAAGACAGGTGTAGAGATCAAGCTTCTGACGCAGTGCAACATTCAGCGAGGTGATACCGCCACCAATCGGAGTGGTCAGCGGCCCTTTGATGCCAATCAGATATTCGGAAAAAGCGTCCAGTGTCTCCTGTGGCAGCCATGCATCATCACTCCGGCCATACATGTTCCACGACTTTTCGCCCGCAAACACTTCCATCCAGGCAATTTTACGCTTGCCTCCATATGCCTTCTCCACCGCAGCATCAAGAACACGCTGAGAGGCGCGCCAGATATCACGTCCGGTACCATCACCTTCGATAAAGGTTACAATCGGCTGATCCGGGACATTCAGTTCACCGCCATCTCCCATGGTAACTTTTTCGCCAAATTCAGGAATTCGGATTTTATCAAAAGCCATAATTAACCTCGTGTTTAACGGTCTGTTAAATCTCTAATTATTTAGCGTGGAGTGCCTGTTGAATCCGGGCAGCTTTCTGGGCATCACGTTTTGCAGCAACGGCCTTGCGCCGGGCCTTCTCGTAGTGCTCCATATCGATGGCATCAGCAGCCTCTTTCAGGCTCGCCTCAGCACTCTTCAGAGCCTGTTTTGCCTTCGGGCTTGTGGCATCAAGTTCCTGTGCAGACTTGATTGCCGAACGGGCCTCCGCCATCTCCTGAACGGGTGGTTTTACAGCGCACGCAGCCAATAGCATTACAACCGTTACAATCGATAGACGTTTCATCAAAAGCCCTTGCATTTCACAAGCATCAACCTGAAACAGATACTTGTCAAACGGTGGTACGCCGCTTCCTTAAGCCAAGCTCTTTGAGCTGCTCATCTGCCACCTCGGAAGGTGCCTGACTCATCGGATCTGCCGCCTTCTGGGTCTTTGGAAATGCGATCACATCACGGATTGACTCCGCTCCCACCATCAGTGAGAGAATACGATCCAGACCGAATGCAAGGCCGCCATGCGGAGGTGCACCGTACTGTAACGCCTTAATCAGGAAGCCAAACTTTGCTTCAGCATCCTCGTCGGAAATGCCCAGCAGGGAGAAGATTCGTTTCTGCATCTCCGGATCATGAATACGGATTGAACCGCCACCGATCTCGGTGCCGTTCCAGACCAGATCATAGGCCTGAGAGCGAACCTCCAGGGGATCGGAATCAAGCTTGAGAACATCTTCCTCAGTTGGTGCGGTAAACGGATGATGCAGTGCGTCCAGCCGCTTCTCGTCAGGATTCCAGCCAAACATCGGGAAGTCGACCACCCAGACGAAGCGGTTGTCTCCCTCCCTGATCAGACCAAGGTCATGCCCCAGTTTCACACGCAGGTGCCCCAGCGCATCATTGACCACTTTTGTATCGCCTGCACCGAAGAAGAGAAGATCACCGTTTTTCGCTTCACAGCTGGAGAGAATCTCTGCCAATACATCTTCCGGCAGAAACTTCACGATTGGAGACTGCAGGCCGCCAGGCATATCGGTAACATCATTCACCTTGATCCATGCCAGGCCTCTGGCTCCGAAGATGCTGACATATTTGGTATAGTCATCGATCTGCTTACGTGACAACTCACTGCCGCCGGGAACCTTCAGCACCTTGACCAGACCGCCCTTCTCGGCAGGCTCACGGAACACCTTGAACTCAACCCTCTTCATCAGTTCGGTAATGTTGATATGTTCCAGGCCAAAACGGAGGTCGGGCCGGTCCAGGCCGTATCGATCCATGGCATCGTGCCAGACAATACGCTCAAACGGCGTATTCAGTGTTTCGCCCGTACCTGCTTCAAACATGGTCGAGATCAGGCCTTCGGCCACTGCCATCACATCTTCCTGCTTAACGAAGGACATCTCCATATCCACCTGGGTGAATTCAGGCTGCCGGTCTGCACGAAGATCCTCGTCGCGGAAGCAGCGGGCGACCTGATAATAGCGGTCCATGCCGGCAACCATCAGCAGCTGTTTAAAAATCTGCGGGCTCTGTGGCAGTGCATAAAATGAACCGGGGTAGACGCGCGATGGAACCAGATAATCGCGGGCACCTTCCGGTGTGGACTTGTTCAGAATCGGCGTCTCAATCTCAAGAAACTGCTGCATATCCAGATAGTTACGCGCTGCATGGGTTACCTTATGACGCAGCCGCATATTGGCCTGCATGACTGGACGACGAAGATCGAGGTAGCGGTATTCAAGCCTGTGCTGCTCGCCGGTATTGCAATCATCTTCAATCAGGAAAGGCGGCGTCTCCGAACGATTCAGCACGACGATGGATCTGACGATGACCTCAATCTCACCGGTTGGCAATTTCGGGTTAATGGTTTCACCAACACGGGCAATCACCTCACCCTCAACCTCAACCACATCCTGTTGGCGCAGGCTATGGGCCAGCTTATGCATATCAGGGGTGTCCGGGTGCGCCACAACCTGTACCAGGCCTGAACGGTCACGAACATCGAGGAAAATGACACCGCCGTGATCACGGGTGGTTTCAACCCATCCATTGAGTCGAACCATCTGGCCAATATCTGCTTTACGAAAATCGCCACAGTGTGTACGTGCGGTCATGCTGGAAAACCTCCGGAATCAAAGGCTGCGCAGACTACCGCTCGCGCTCACAACTGCAAAGCATCAAACGTTTAAAGGTTTACTCATTTTCAGTTTCACTATCCAAAGGAGCAGGGCTTCTGCATAAAAGCGATGGCATCTCCGGCATCAAAATGCCTCATCGTCATCGCTTCGCTGTAACCGGAACCGGCTAGTGATACTGCATTCGGATGGATCTGACGCAGCACAAAGAGAACCACATGAATACTATATCGACTGGCTGAGAATCGTCTCCCAGACGGCTTCAAACCGGCTGCAATCTGAGTAGAAGTGAGGAGAGAGCCGGATACCGCCTGCCCGGTGGGCACAGATGATATCTGCATCCATCAGCCTGCGATAAAGGGCTGCGTGACCGTTGTTGTCCACTCCTTTGTACCGGAACGTCACAATGCCAGCATACCTGCCGGAAGAGGCCGGTGTAATAAGCTCAAACTGATCATGTTCTGAAATCTGGTCCATAATCAGCCTTGAGCGTTCAAGCAGCTGTTTTTCAACCTGATCCATACCAATCTCTTCGAAAAGAGAGAGGCTGGCATTCAGCGCAGTTATGCCAAGCATGTTCGGGCTTCCCGGCTCAAAGCGCCTGGCTGACTTTGTAGGTACCCACTCTACCCGGTCAAAATCACCCATCGCTTCGACCATATGCCAGCCATATTGTGACAGACGAAGGCGATCCCTGGCTTGCGGTGTTGAATAAAACAGCGCAATTCCTTCAGGCCCTGACATCCACTTATGCCCATCGGCGACGACGAAATCCGCATGCACTGCCTGTGCATCGAAGCTTACTGCACCCAGGCTCTGAATCGCATCCACACAAAAAAGAATACCACGTTCCTGACACGCTTTGCCCAACCGCTTCAGATCCATACGCACACCTGTGCCGAACTGAACCGATGAGACCGCCAGCAATCGGGTTTTCTCATCCATCAGCGCAATCATCTCGCCTTCAGGATCCTCTCCGGAAACATCTGCCCTGCGCAGTCTCACGCCCCTGGAGGCTAACGATTCCCAAACGATACGATTGGAAGGGAACTCCTGATCGGTGGAGACGATATTGTCACCCGGCTGCCAATCCAGTCCGTAGGCGATCAGGGATAGCCCCTCAGAGGTGTTTTTCAGCAGTGCGACATCATCACTGCCAGATGCATTCACCAGTCGCTGCAGGCGGCCGCGCAACTCCCGTTCGGTTTTCATCCAGACAGGGTAATCGGCTGCCCCCTGCACCATGTTTTCTTCAGCAAAGGCTTTGACTGCATCGGCGGTTCTGCGTGGCCAGACACCAACAGCAGCATGATTCAGATAGATCAGACCATCACGCAGTGGAAATTCATGATGCATAAATTAAATGGATCAGTCGGTCGGCTTCTCTTCTTTGGCTTCCGGCTTTGGCGCTGCCTTTTTCACGGCCCGTTTACGCGGTGCGGCACGTGGCTTCGGTTTTACTGTCTCTTCGGCCAACAGTTTTCCGGAAGGCCAGTCAGCAAACGGGAATGGCCTCTCCTCACTATTGTAGGTGAGATAGCTAAACACCTGGTAAGTAAAAGCAGATATCTGGCTGCCAAACAGGAGAGCCTTCTCATTCTTATTACCGGTAAACAGCACACAGAGGAACTGAAAAAAGACAACCACGGCCAGCACCACTTCCGCCGCACTGTAGATGATGGCAAACAGCAGCATGAACAGCAGGCGTAGCCAGGCATTCGAATCTTTCACATGCTCTTTGATATCACTTGTTGATTCATCTTCACTCATTGTATTCTCCCTGGCCGTTACAGCAGCGGTGCAATGACAAGCGACACAATTGCCATAACATTGATCAGAATATTCATTGACGGGCCTGAGGTATCCTTAAACGGATCTCCGACCGTATCTCCAACAACTACTGCCGTATGCACGTCGGAACCTTTACCGCCAAGATTCCCCTGCTCAACGTACTTTTTGGCATTATCCCATGCACCACCAGCGTTGGCCATCATCAATGCCAGCAACACGCAGCAGACCAGTGCACCGGCCAGCATGCCGCCAAGTGCCTGGGCACCGAGCCCGAAGCCAACCACTACAGGCGCTGAAACTGCAAGCACACCCGGCAAGACCATTTTCTTCAATGCCGCATTGGTTGCAATTTCAATGCAACTGGCATGATCCGGTTCACCAGTACCTTCCATCAGGCCCGGAATTTCATGAAACTGGCGGCGAATCTCCTTGATCATTTCAAAAGCCGCATCGCCTACGGCAGTCATGGTTAATGCAGCCACCAGAAACGGGAAAATACCCCCGATGAACAGGCCAATCAGTACCAGCGGCTCATTCAGATTCAGGGTGAAATTTTCGTTATGCAGCGACACGGTTTCAACAAATGCAGCAATAATCGCCAGCGCCGCCAGTGCAGCCGCACCAATGGCAAAACCTTTACCAATCGCCGCCGTAGTATTGCCCAACTCATCAAGTGAGTCGGTAATCCTGCGTGTCTCTTCACCCATACCGGCCATCCCGGCAATGCCGCCGGCGTTATCCGCCACAGGGCCATAAGCATCAATGGCCATCGTAATGCCCACCGTTGCCAGCATACCAACGGCAGCGATGCCGACGCCATAGATACCCACCAGAGAGGTCGATACGAAGATAATGGCAGCAATGGTGAGCACTGGAATTACAACCGATTCCATACCTATGGCAAGACCGGAGATCATGACCGTCGCGGGGCCGGTTTCGCCCGATTTTGCAATATCACGCACAGGCTTTCCGCCCGTATAATACTCTGTGACCAGACCAATAATGATCCCGCCGCCTGCACCGGCAATCACAGCACCCCAAACCGCCGTTGCCACACCAGCATTGGCAATCACAAGATAGGCGCCGAGAATAAAAACGACTGAAGCCCCGATCGTGCCGATACGCAGAGCCAGCTGTGGCTCTTTATGGGCTGTAAGACGTACCAGGACAATACCAATCACCGAGCAGATCAGGCCAAGTGATGCCAGCGCCAACGGCAGAAACATCAATGCCTGCTGCTGGCCCAATGGGTCAAGAATATCGGCAGTCATGGTTGAGGCCATGGCAATCGTGGCAATGATCGCACCACAATAGGATTCAAAAATATCGGAGCCCATACCGGCGACATCGCCAACGTTATCACCGACGTTATCGGCAATAACTCCGGGGTTGCGCGGGTCATCTTCCGGGATACCGGCCTCCACCTTGCCTACCAGGTCAGCACCGACATCTGCACTCTTGGTGAAGATGCCTCCACCCACACGTGAGAAGAGGGCAACAGAGGAGGCGCCCATACCGAAGCCATGAATGGCATGCGCGGTCTCCGGATCACCACCGAAAAAGAGATAGAGCGTACCAAGCCCGATCAGGCCGAGAGAGGCAACGACCAGGCCCATGATCGAGCCGCCATAAAAGGCGACTGTCAGTGCAGTCGCTGTGCCATGATCCTGGGCTGCTGTAGCAGTGCGGACATTGGCCTGGGTAGCGGCAAACATGCCGAGATAACCTGCCAGCGCTGAGCAGAACGCTCCAACCAGAAATGCAATGGTTGTATACAGACCAAGGCTGAGTGAAAGTATGACCGCTACAACTACAATAAATACGGCTAAAATCGTGTATTCACGTTTCATGAACACCATGGCGCCCAGATGAATGGCTGCAGCTATCTCCGCGACTTTCCCTTCCCCTGCCGGGAACGCCTTAACCGTCCGATAAAGAATAGAAGCAACAATCAGGCCTGCACCGCCCAATATAGCTGGAATTATATTTTCACCCATCCAAGTCCTCCCGAACCAAATTTATTAACAAACCGCTTTTATTGTAAAACCATGGAATAAAACAGTGACTGGTCTCTCAGTCGCTATTTATAAGTTAACACTGGCTTACGGGTCAAGCGTTAGTTAGGAGAGTCCCTGTTCATTTTGCAGATGACGCGCAATCGATGCAGTGATTTCGGCACGTGCCTCATCAGCACCTTCCCAGCCGGTTACCTTCACCCATTTGTCGGTCTCAAGATCTTTGTAGTGCTCAAAAAAGTGCCTGATCTGATCGGTGAGAAACTTCGGCAGATCTTCAGGGCCCTGCACATGATTATAAACAGGCTTCAGGCGCGATACGGGCACAGCCACCACTTTGGCGTCCATGCCCGCCTCATCTTCCATCTGCAGCACACCAATCGGACGGCAAGGCACAACACAGCCCGGAACCAGTGCAAACTGGCTCACCACCAGCACATCTACCGGATCACCGTCGTCGGAAAGTGTGTTGGGCACAAAGCCGTAGTTGCATGGGTAGTGCATAGCTGTATGCATGAAACGATCAACAAAAATCGCCCCGGACGCCTTGTCCAGTTCATACTTGATCGGATCGGCATGCTGCGGAACCTCAATAACAACATTGATATCATGCGGCGGATTTTCTCCTGCCGGAATTTTGTTGATGTCCATGAATTCACTCCCGATGAAAATATTTGGCTCATTGTAGAAGCTATTGAACCGCGCACAAGCCCGGGGAAATTGCTACACTTGCACGGTGATTATTATCTCTGTCGCCGATCAGCTGCTTCACCATCGCCGCAAAACCGGTGTCTGGTACAGCTATCCCGTTTCAACTGCTGCCAATGGCACGGGTAATAAAGAGGGGAGTTTGCAAACCCCGTTGGGCAAGCATCGTATTGTGGAAAAGATCGGGGCCGGGCTTCCTCTGCTCACGGCTTTCAGGGCACGCGAACCTTTCTCCATTTTTGATCCTGAAACCGATGATCCCAGCCGCGACTGGATTTTAACCCGAATCATCTGGTTGACTGGCTGTGAAACCGGCAGGAACAGACGTGGAAAAGTCGATACGAAATCCCGTTACATCTATATCCACGGCACCCATGATGAGGCTGCCATCGGCACACCCTGCTCCCACGGCTGCATCCGCATGCGCAATCTCGATATGCTGGAGCTGTTTGAACACACCTGTTCAGGC
>JAIPJD010000077.1 GCA_021734365.1 Mariprofundaceae bacterium
CCCGCAGTGAGCCTCGCCTGCATGATGCTGACACCCAATCGTCAGGCACTGCATGATCTGGTCTCCGGCACGGGTGTTTACCATATCGAAGGGTAATCCCCTCTAATCTTCCTTAACCGAATGTCCGCTTTCGGCATTCCTCCCAGAATAACATATTCATGCGATGGCGAATCTTGATCGTGAGCATACCATGGCCTAGATTTGATTCGGTGGGGAGAACCAATGAATAACAAACTAATCACACTAGCTACCTGTAGTTTTTTGCTATTATCTGGCTGCGCAAAACAAGCGACTACGACTGAAGAGATTGACAATCAATTATATTCAAACGCTTCTATACTTGATGAAGTAACGGCCACCAGAAAAGATGTAAATGTAGACCTAAGAAAAATTCGTTTTGTATATCTAGAAACGAAGACCACATTTTATCCTGGTCGTTTTGATTTTTATGTTAGGAAGAACCTATCAAAAATGGGGCTTAAAGTTGTTCTTAACAAAGAAGAATTAACTGCTCTAATCCTAAACAATCCTGAATTGTCCAATCTTTCTTCTATAAATGACCCTGTGTCTCAGAGCCGGCTATCTACCCTGATTGGCCCTATACTAAAAATCCGTGTCACACTTGGTTTGCCTAATGGTGCTAACCGAAGTGTTTCAGTGGAAATAACAGACCTTTCATCTGGAAGGCGGTTGCTAGAACTTAGCCACAATACGCTAGTCTGGGCAAATTTTGAAACTGAAGTTTTTTTCCCAGTGTTTAAAGTCATGAATGAATGGCTCAATGAAGTAAGGGCGCTTAGAGGAAGTGAAGCATGATGAAGCTGCCAAAAACGATCAGCTCTTTTTTTCTTCTTACTTTTACAATTACTCTATTCCCTTTCACAAGTTATTCAGGAAAAAGCATAGACCATAAAACTTGGTATGGATTGACTGATTTAAACGCAGCAATGCATACAAAAAAAGTGGGATTTCATGATATTGTCATTTCAAAAGATACATATTTTGTGGCAGCGCTCGGTAAAAAGAAAACCAAATTACAAGACCTAAAAGAAATTTGGGAGACTCGTTCTGCAGAACGATGCAAAGACAAGGGGTTTCACTTTTTCGTGAAATTGGAATATCTGTTCGAACAGGTTCTTCAGGGAGACCCTTCTGTGGTTCATCCCCCTGCTTTGCGCGGTCATGTTATGAATACTTCTGGGACTGTGTATATACCCATGATTATTCCATCATCACGTTCAGGTCCAGTTTATGCAAGCTCTCCAATTTATCAGTCCCACGCTAGATGTATCGCTGATCCCACGCTACTTCTTGATCCCAGCCGATTGATACAAGTGAAGAGTGTGATTGATAGAGCTGTGGAATATAAATGGATAAAAAAAGCTAATTGACATACCTATATCAGATTTATGAATGTCTGCTTTTGGCATTCAGCAATTGGGTTATGAGGAGGGTTTCTCTTTATCTTCTTCGCTCACCGGAGCAGTAGAGGCCACTTCCTCCTGAACTTCCGCGAGCTCTCTCCTTTTACGACCGGTCTCAGCGACATAGAAAGTGAGGTTGGCGATCATCAGCGAGTAGATGGTGATGCCGAATATCATGGTAAAGACCGCGACAACACGGCCGGCGGTCGTAACAGGATAGAGATCACCGTATCCGACCGTCGTCAATGTTACAAAGGCCCACCAGAGGCCATCGCTGACATCAGCAAAGCCGGGATTGTGCGGGTGCTCAAGCAGAAACTCTGTAGCTCCGAAGATGAATACAATGCCGAACACCAGTGACATCGCTACCGGAAAACTTTCATTGGAGAGAATGACCAGCTTCATCAGCCGCTCCCGGTTGGCGCGGATGAGCGTGCCGATCTTCAAGGCAGGCGCAAGGCCTGCCACCTTGAACACCACCAAAAGCCGCAGCAGGGGTGAAGAGAGCAGCACCACAAGCGCAAGGTCAATCCAGTTGCTCTTCAGGTATGTCAGCCTGTGCTCACTGTACCAGTAACGCAGGAAAAAAAGTGCCACAAACAGGGTCAATATGGAGAGGCTGGCCCAGTCAGGCGCCTCTTCCCACAGAGAGAGACCAACTGCTACCAGCGTTGCAATGAATAGCAGGGCATCAAGGGTCTTCCTCACTGCCGGACTGCTCTCCATGATCATGGTTTAGTGGCCTGAGCCCTTATGCCCCAGGTAGCTGGCCAGTGCGACAAGTGCGATGCCGCCACCCATGTAGAGGATATTGAGGGGATCATCAAACTTCACAGTGAGTACATTTTTAAAGAACGAAACAATCAGAATCATCAGGATCACTTTGCCCAGCCGGTCTTTCAGGTCATCCAGGCTCTTAATCTGCAGAATCGAACCTGCAGTATCTTTTTCACGGGCAAAGTCGAGCTTGCTGATAAAAAGCTCATACACACCCAATGCAAAGATCAGCAGCACCATGGCCAGCAGAAAATCATCCACTGCCGTAATCACATGGCTCACCACAATGGTATGGAAATGCTCTACTTCATGGCCAAGGAAATAGACATCAATAAACTCCAGCAGCAGTTTACTCATATCAATCGCGGAGAGGACAAATAGCATCGCCATACCGGCAATACAGGACCATACCGCCAGCAGTGTCAGGTAACGCGAACTCCACAGCAGCTTTTCAAAAAAGTTTTTCATCTAAATCCACCCTCTCTCTTCATCAATTTTCCGAACTGTAACATACGGAGTAAAACCGGAACCAAAAAATATCCCGATCCATACTCACTCACTCCACTCGCCGAGTCCGTGACGAAGCACCTCCGGCGCATCACCGCAGAGATCGATGACAGTTGTCGGTGTTATACCACACCAGCCGGCATCCATCATCACACAGCTCAAATGCCTGACCTTATCATGAATCTGATCCGGGTCCGTGGCCACATAATCCTCACCCGGCAACAGCATCGATGTCGTCAACAGTGGCTGGCCAAGCTCTTCGAGCAGCATTTGACAGATATCATATTCAGGAATTCTGATGCCTATATCACGCCGCTTGCCAAACACCCGTTTGGAGAGCTGTGAACTGGCCGGAAGAATAAAGGTGAAGGGGCCGGGAAGAGATCGCTTGAGTATCCGGTGGGCGCTGTTATCCATCTGGGCATAGCGTGCAGCCTGAGAGAGATCGGAGCAGGCAAGCGCCCAGAGGTGCTGCTCATTCAGACGCCTGAGCGCCCGTATCGCACTCAGTGCATCCAGAGATTCCGGCAGCACCATGATGGCATAGGTCGTATCAGTCGGAACCACAGCAAACAGGCCCTGGCGCAACAGCTCTGCCGCACGCCGGATCTGACGAATCTGCGGTCTCTCCGGATGAAGGCGTAAACGCTCGTATATGTGCATGGCTGCTTATTATGCCCGATCAGAGGCCCCGAATCAGCCCCTCAAGTCTCTTCTTAATCTCCTGCTCAGGTGTTGCCTTTTGAGGCTGCTGCTGTGGCTCGGACGGTGTGGCCGGTTGCGGCTTCTCTTCAGCTTTGCCCGTAATCACTTTCTCCAGCCCCTTTAGCACATTACCACCACGAATGGCTTCAATATTCTCAATCAGTGTTGCAGGGTCGATCTCAGGTGTAACCTTCGGTGAAGCGAACGGGCCCTTGATACGGATTGGGACAGAAAGACCTTTACGTACCGTTACTGTATCGCCCTGTCCGGTGAGCGTACCAACCAGCCGTGGCTTGACGTGATAATCCATCGTTCCGTTCGGAAGATTCACGATGCCATTTCCCGTCAAACGGAACAGTGGTGAAGCCATGAACAGGTCATCATTTTTCGCGACTCCGTTGCTGACACTGAAGCTGCCGGAGAGCTGTGCAAAGTCTGTCTTTTTAGGCCCTCTATTCTCTCCCAGCGATCTTAAGAGCTGGAGTGTCCCGACAATATCGAAACCTTTTACACTGCCATCACGGAGAAGCAGGCTGCCCTTGCCATTAAGCCGTTTCATTGAGTTCTCCGGAAGGAGCCCGGTTGCCTTCAGGTTGGTATCCATCTGCAGCGTTCCATTAAGCATGTCTGTACCGGCCAGGGCCTTAAGTACCGGACCGATCCGGACGCCGGTTATATGCACCGATTCACTCCACTCTACCGGATATCTGGCAACATTCAGGGTTGCTGTCTCACTGACCTGCCCGCCGGCAAGATCAAAGCGGAGCGGATCAAGCCTGAAAAGGCCCCGGCCTGCATCAAGCGACCCTCTCATATGATCCAGCTCCAGCCCACGCAGATGCATCTTCTCAACCTGAAACTGACTGCTGATTTTCCACCCCTTAAAGCCACGCAGGTCGGGCTCCTGTGGAACAACAGCCTCTCCGGCCTGACCATCCACAACGTCACTCTTAACAGCTTCCTGTTTTGCCCCGGGTTGTGGAAGCCATGGATCAATGTGCAACTCTCTGGATGTAATACGCAGCCGAATATCGGGATCATTCTCGAAAGAGGCAACACCGGAAAGCTGTATCAACTCGCCATCGGGCATCACCTGCACATCCCTCAACTCCACCCTGCTGCCACTTCCAGCCAACAGAGCCCCAAACTTTAACTGCTTCCACGGTGACGGGTGTGCGGCATACATCTCGTTCAACTCCGGCAACAGTGATGCGAGCCATGCCCGTTCAACAGGCTCGCCGCTCTTCACCCGCAACTGGTAGTCCGGCTTGTTGCCCAGGTTCACTTCCCCATGTGCACTCAGAAGAGGCCTGCTATTGAGGCTTAGCTCAAAATTTTTCAGTTCAATCCTTCTGGCACTGGCCATCTCAGCCTTCCACTTTACATCAACGGCAACTTTTGCCATCAGGCCCATCTCTCCTGTCGACAGGCGCATTCCATCGGGACGCTGTTCCAGCTTCAGGTCCAGTCGCAGGCGTGCATCCGCAGCCTCTCCCAGAAACCCGGGAAACTCCGGCAACCATGATATAAACGGCTTTAAGCCGAGTGAGCTGCTTTTCAATTCAGCCTGTATAGGCAAGCGGTCAATATCCAGTCTGGAGATATCCCCGAGCGGCCCGACCCTCGCCTCCACCGTTATGGGCTCACCGGAAACCCTGCCCGAAGCCTTCACCTCAACGGGGCGATTAACCTGAACATCATTAATATCCAGTTGCAGATCGGAGAGCTCCAGCTGCTCTCCTGTGGCATGATCCATCCATATAAGATGGCCATGGCTTAACTGCATAGACTCGGCATTGAATGCTGCCAGAGCCGGAGAGGCCGCCGGCTTTGTGCCTGTACGGCCTGCCTCTGTAACAGCCGTGCCGGTCGACGATGGTGCCGTGCCGGTAAGATCTTCCCAGTTGCCTGCACCTTCAGCATTACGCTCCAGAAAGAGCTGCGGTGTATCAAGTGTGAAATGCTTAACCTCTATCTGTTTGCTAAACAGGGGAAGCAGATCAAGCTGAACATTCAGGCTTTCAACTTTAAGGAAATCCCGATCGCTGAAACCTGTTCGGTTGGCAAGCCTGACATTGTCCAGGCGAACACCTACCCATGGAAACAGTGAAGCCTTGATCTCTCCAACCTGAAACGTCCGGCCGGTTGCATCTTCAACGGCTTTGGTGATTTGTGGCTTGTAATCATTCACATCGATAAAGAATGGAACAGCCAGCAGCAGTACCATAATCAACGCTAAAACAGCCAAACTGTATTTGATGGTTCTCTTCACCATTCAACAACTCCCATGGGCAGATCGTGGATGCAAACTCAAATCACATCAAGGGTGGAAAATGCGCCAGCAGTGCAGGGAAATCATCTGCCACATCCACTGCGCCCTGCGCATATAATACCTCGGCCGACTCTACACCAAAAGAGACCCCGAGTGGTCTCACATTAGCCGAAGCTGCCATCTGCATATCAAAGACTGCATCACCGACCAGTGTGGTTCTCTCCGGTAACACGCCAAGCTCCTGCATGCATTCAAGCGCCATGGCCGGGTGCGGCTTTGAAAGGCAGCAGTCTGCCGTTCTCAGCACAAGAAAGTATCCGGTCAGGTCAAACAGCTTTAACACGCGCATCAGGCCCGGCTTCGACTTCCCTGTCACAATCCCCATCCAGTAGCCACGCCGCTGCAACTCCTTCAACGTCTCGATAACGCCGGGATAGAGTGAGAGCGAAGCTTCAGCTGCAGTGTAGTGCCGGCGATAAGCCTCAATGATTCGTGCATTGCAGGTGGTGTCGGGAGTGAGGGCTTCAACAGCGGCCTGCAGTGAAAGCCCGATTACCCTGCTTACTGCAACACCGGAAGGCTCATCAAGGCCACATGTTGCAAATGCCATCTGCATGGAGCTCACAATCGCGCCATGCGAATCTGTCAGTGTTCCATCGCAATCAAACAGGATCAGGTGTGCTTTCGAATCTGTATTATTCATCAGGCCCGGACTCATCGGAACTCTGCATAGGGTTCATTCATACCATCAGCGCCGGAACGATCAGCATCCGGAGAGACGGGGGCCGGAGAGGCGGGAGCCGGGGCCTTCCACTCCTGATACGGGCGCCTCACCTGCCAGAGAAGCGTTTTGTCTACAGCCAGTACTTCGGGCCTGTCACCGATTCTCAGATATGTGGATATCAGATCACTCCCCTGCTTACCAATGAATATATCCAGCAAAGCCTCACCGCTCTCTCTCTTCAGCAGCACCCGTATTGAGCCGGTTGTTACCCGTAGCTTTTCGTAATGTCCGGGATTGCGTGTCACAACACGGACAATGTTCATGGAAGCGAGATCATCAAGCAGGCGTTGAACAGCATCCGCATCCGCAACCTCCTGCTCCCCCTCGGATCCATCCCCTTTTAGTTTCCAGCCATTCCCGGAACGCAGCAGCGAAACAGGCTCTGCTCCCCCGTTCATCAAATCCAGTGCATAAACCTCATCCGGATTAAAACGGGTTATCTCCGGCATCGCTTGTGGTGCGGAATCCGGCCTTGATGCCATCCAGACAAGCACGCCGGCCAGAAGCAGTAGTGACGCTGTGATCACTGCTCTCTTCAACTGACGGAAACCGTTCTGCGACGCCTCAGCACCCACCAGCGCAACACGCCGGTCAAAGCTATCAATATCGGCAACCCGAACATCCACATGCCTTTGAAGAAAGAGCGCCCGGCCGAACTCAGCTCTTCCAGAGGCCTCTGCGTGACGCCGCGGGAGCGAAGATTGATCAGTGCCTCATCACCGGAGATCCAGTCCAGTATATTGAGCACAGCCACAAGATTGCCGCCATCCATAAATTCATCATCAAGAAGTGAGGGGGAACCCACCACGATCATGCGGGAAGAGTCAGTTTTGCCAACATGCCTGGTAGCGTCTATGCCTGTGGGCGTGCCATCAAAAGAGGATTGCAGGGCACCTTCCCGTGCCAGCGCCAGCGCAGACGGGTGCAGCGTCATACCGGAAAAGCGTTCTTGGCTTGGGAGCAGTGGATTCACATCAAAAGGTGGGCCCGATTGCACGGCAGAGAGAGGCGATGAGCGCATCAACACCCGTTGTCCACCCCCTTCGCTACTGCCCTCGCTCTCTACCCACAACAGTGGCGAAGCAAATGGAACTGCGACACTCTCCAGCCCCGCAGTTACAACATGCTCCGGATCAACCGCCGTCACATTCGGTAAAAACGGATAATCCACCAGAGAGCTGAATGTAAAGCCGCCCTGCTGCTGGTTCACCGTGACCCGGGTGGCGCGCTGGTCTATCACCATGCCTGCGTCTACAGCAACACCGAGATCATGCTTCATCCAGCCATGGGCACCGGCATCAATGGGCTGCACCTCAAAACCGGCCGACAGCATCGCCTTGGCATTCCCGGCCAGCAGCAGCAAGCCACCACCCCGCATACGGAACTGATCAAGCCGGTAACGGAAGGCCTCCGTCGGCGCGCGCTCCATGCCCGCCACAACCAGCGCCCTGATATCCAGTGGAATGTTTTCCGCATCCACTTCGACCAGCTCATAGTCATCGCTGACAAATTCCTGAAGTTTTCGTAACCCATACAGAGTGCTGGCACCAAACCCTGAAAGAACGCCTATTTTAGAGCGCCCCTTTCCGCTCAGTTTTTTTATCTTACGTGTCAGAAGATATTCAAACCCCGCTTCGCTCTGCACAACGGGAATGATCTCTTTCCTGTCCAGGTACTCGATAACAACGGCCAGATAACCCTGCTTCACCTGAGCCTGATCATCTTCCACCACCTGTACCTGAACCTTCGGAATCTTCATCACGGCAAGCGAAGCCGAGAGATTCGGGTCATCAGAAGGATCAACCACCTCAAAGCCGACGTTACCGGCCCCCGCCTGATGGTAGGCATGCAGCATATCTTCAATGAAACCCTTTAACCGGCCATAAGGCTGAGGCAGGCCGGAAGTGATATAGGCGCGAACCAGAAGCGGCTCTTCAAGCTGATCAAGTACCGAGACGGTGGATGGTGAAAGGGTATAAACCTGCCCTTCTGTCCAGTCGGTACGAAGATGTGACAGTGCGGTTACCAGAAACAGAAACAGGCTCACAACAACCATAACGACCAGTGTTAACCACGATGCTCTGCGGACAGCTTTACGGTAATCCTGCGGCACACCCCGGCTCACCGGATCATTCATATCCGTAGCCATCAGCGCCACCGCCTGCGTTCAAGCTGGAACCATGTGAGCGTAAGAAACAATATCGTCACTGCAATCAGGGCACCAACATTGTCCAGACCAATCACCCCGCGCAGCATCAGCTGGTAGTGTGAAAGCGGAGCAGCAGCGGCAAGAACGTCCTGAACCTGCGGTGAGAGGGTCGGCATCGCCTGCATCATGATAAAAAGCCCGAACAGCATGCCGAATCCGATAACGTAGGCGACAACGGCATGCCCGGTCAGTGCCGATGCATAGAGTGAAATGGCCACATAACAGCCGGTGAGCAGAAACAGTGCAAGATAGGAAGCTGCCACCTGCCCCCCATCCAGATTGCCAATCA
>JAIPJD010000078.1 GCA_021734365.1 Mariprofundaceae bacterium
CAGACAGGTGCGGTGCATTGCCTGGACTGCTTCCAGTGGATATTTTCCGGCAGCCGTTTCACCCGAAAGCATAATGGCATCGGTTCCATCGAGAACCGCGTTGGCCACATCATTAACTTCCGCACGTGTCGGGATCGGGTTTTCGCACATCGATTCCATCATCTGAGTTGCCACGATCACCGGTGTGTTGTGTTTTGGTGCTTCACGCATGATACGTTTCTGTACCGGCGGCACAGAAGCATCACCAATCTCCACGCCAAGGTCACCTCGGGCCACCATCACCACATCGGACGCTTCCAGAATGCTTTCAAGGTTTTCCACAGCTTCAGCCCGTTCCACCTTGGCTACAAGCCCGGCATTGGATCCTTCGGCACGCACCAGTGAACGCGCATAATCCATATCGGCACCATCGCGCGGGAAGGAGATGGCAATATAGTCTACGCCTATACTGCAGGCTGTTTTGATGTCTTCCTTGTCTTTGTCAGTCAATGCAGCAGCGGAGAGGCCACCACCGGCACGATTGATCCCTTTGTTATTAGAGAGCACGCCACCGACAACCACAGTACAGCGAATTTCCTGGCCGACCACTTCGTCCACATCCATGACGATAAGGCCGTCATTGAGTAACAGGCGGGCGCCCGGCTCAACATCGCCAACCAGCTCTTTATAGGTCAGGCCAACACGTTCATCATCACCATCATCGAGGCCGAGAGCACCATCAATGATATACTTTTGCCCCGGCTGAAGGGTTGTTTTGCCTTTGATGTATTTCCCTACCCGGATCTTCGGACCCTGCATGTCAGCCAGAATGCCGACATAAACACCGTGGTTTTTCGCTATAGCACGTACATTTTCTGCACGTTGCCTGTGCTCTTCCGGTGTGCCATGAGAGAAGTTCAGACGAACAACATTCACACCTGCGCCAATGAGCTTATCCAGCATCTCCAGAGATTCAGAGGCCGGGCCAAGGGTTGCTACAATTTTAGTTCTACGGAATTCAGTCACTTAGGCTGCTCTCTCCTCTAGCATTGCAACCGCAGGCAGCACTTTACCTTCAAGGAACTCAAGAAATGCGCCACCACCAGTGGAGATATAGGAGACTCTGTCTGCGATACCGTATTTGTCCACTGCCGCCAGCGTGTCGCCACCACCTGCAATAGAAAACGCATCAGATTCTGCAATTGCCATTGCAATCGCTTTGGTGCCTTCACCGAACTGGTCGAACTCAAATACGCCGACAGGGCCATTCCATACGATAGTACCGGCATTTTTCAGAATTTCGGCCAGTGCTGCAGCTGAATCAGGGCCGATGTCGAAAATCATGTCATCATCAAGGCACTCGTCAGCAGCTTTCAGGGTTGCTTCGGCTGTAGGGGAGAACTCTTTGGCACAAACGATATCGGTTGGAACCGGAATGCTGCCACCGTTCGCTTCTGCATCGGCAGTCAGTTTTTTGCATGTATCAATCAGATCGGCTTCATACAGGGATTTACCAACAGGGTAGCCGGCAGCTGCGATAAAGGTGTTGGCGATGCCGCCACCCACAACCAGCTGATCCACGATTTTGGAAAGAGATTCCAGCACAGTCAGCTTGGTTGAAACCTTGGAGCCTCCAACGATCGCTACCATTGGACGCGCAGGCTCATGCAGCGCCTTTCCGAGTGCTTCGAGTTCGCCAGCCAGCAGCGGGCCAGCGCAGGCAACCGGTGCATATACACCGGCGCCGTGAGTGGAGGCCTGTGCACGGTGCGCGGTACCGAACGCGTCCATCACATAGATGTCGCAGAGGGCGGCATATTTTCTGGAGAGCTCTTCACTGTTTTTACCCTCACCGGCATTGAAACGTACGTTTTCCAGCAGTACGACTTCGCCATCGGCGACATCAAAGCCACCATCAAGGTAGTCACGGATCAGGCGAACCGGCTTGCCCAGCAGGGAGGAGAGGTGATCAGCAACGGGTTTCAGCGAGTTTTCTTCGCTAAACTCACCTTCAGTCGGACGGCCAACGTGGGACATCAGCATCACCTTGGCACCGGCGTTCGCAGCATGTGTGATCGTTGGCATGGATGCACGGATACGGGCATCTGAAGTTACCTTGCCGTCTTTAATCGGCACGTTCAGGTCTTCGCGGATCAGTACTCGCTTACCGGCCAGGTCAAGGTCGGTCATTTTGATTACAGACATTCTTCTTACTCCTATATTTACGAGCCCTGGCCAGTCAACTTGAAGGTAGCCGGCGGATGGTAGCTCACTGGTTTAACAACGGTCTGATTAATCGGACGTTTGTCGTTGCCTGCTCACTGTTTGCAAGTGGGCAATGACAAACGTGGGAGTTCCGGAGAACTCCCACGACCGGTTGTTTTATTTAGCTACGTGACGAACCAGGTTCATCATGTTGCAGGTGTAGCCATACTCGTTGTCATACCATGAAACGAGTTTTACGAATGTGCCATCAAGTGCAATACCCGCGCCTGCATCGAAGATAGAGGAGTTGCTTACGCCACGGAAGTCCGTTGAAACAACTTTTTCGTCGGTATAGCCAAGCGTGCCTTTCATTTCGCCTTCAGAGGCAGCCTTCAGCGCAGCGCAGATCTCTTCATATGTCGCTGAAGTCTCAAGCTCACAGGTCAGATCAACAACAGATACGTCAGAGGTAGGGACGCGGAACGCCATACCAGTCAGCTTGCCGTTGAGTTCCGGAAGCACTACACCAACCGCTTTAGCAGCACCGGTAGAAGATGGAATAATGTTTTCCAGAATACCACGGCCACCGCGCCAGTCTTTCATGGAAGGTCCATCAACAGTTTTCTGAGTAGCGGTTGCAGCATGAACAGTTGTCATCAGGCCACGTTTGATACCGAACTTGTCGTTAACAACCTTAGCCATTGGAGCCAGGCAGTTGGTGGTGCAGGAAGCTGCAGAAACGATGTTCTGGCCTGCATACTCATTGTGGTTAACACCGTATACGAACATCGGGGTGTTATCCTTGGCAGGTGCAGACTGAACAACCTTCTTGGCACCTGCATCAATGTGAGCCTGACAGGTTTCTGTTGTCAGGAAGAAGCCTGTGCAATCGATTACGATTTCAGCGTCAACTTCGTTCCACTTCAGGTTTGCAGGATCACGCTCTGCAGTCAGGCGAATGGTTTTGCCATTCACAACCAGGTTATTGCCATCAACCGCTACATCACCGTCAAAACGGCCATGAACTGAATCATACTTCAGCATATATGCCAGATAATCAGCGTCCAGAAGGTCGTTGATGCCTACGATTTCCATATCTGTGAAATCTTTTGCTACAGCACGGAATACCATGCGGCCAATACGGCCAAATCCATTAATACCAACTTTAATTGTCATATTTATCTCCTCTCCGAATGTTGAATTTATTAATTAAGCTACTTCGTTTACGGCTGCGACAACTGCCTCAGTCGTGATTCCAAATTCCTTAAACAGCAGGTCAGCAGGAGCTGACTCACCAAAGGTGTCGATACCGATGGTCTTGCCGTTCAGGCCAACATATTTCGCCCAGTAGCTGGTAACACCAGCTTCCACGGCAACACGTGCAGTGACAGATGATGGCAGTACAGACTCTCTGTAAGCTGCATCCTGTGCATCGTATGCTTCGCAACATGGCATAGAAACTACACGAATATTTTTGCTCGACTCTGCCTGTGCAGCCATTGCCAGCTGAACCTCGGAGCCGGTTGCAATAATGATGGCATCAGGTGTGCCATCACAGTCAGAAAGGATATAACCGCCCTTCTCGATATTAGCTACCTGCTCATCGGTGTAGTCGTTGCATGGCAAGCCCTGACGCGTGAAGATCAATGACGAAGGGCCATCCTTACGCTCAATCGCAGATTTCCATGATACTGCAGACTCAACCGCATCACATGGACGCCATACACGCATGTTAGGAATAACACGCATGCTGGCGATCTGCTCAACCGGCTGGTGAGTAGGGCCATCTTCACCCAGACCGATAGAGTCGTGCGTATAAACAAACAGCGTCTGAATTTTCATCAGGGCAGCCATACGCAGTGCGTTGCGTGCATACTCCATGAACATCAGGAAGGTCGCACCGAACGGGATCGAGCCACCATGCAGGGCGATACCGTTCATTGCCGCACTCATACCGAATTCACGTACACCCCAGTGCATGTAGTTGCCCGCAGGCGTATCTTTAGAGAATGCTTCAGCGCCAGGCCACTTGGTATTATTGGAGGGTGCCAGATCAGCAGAGCCGCCAACGATTTCAGGAAGCACAGCAGCGATCTTGCCAATAGTTTTACCCGAAGCTACACGGGTAGCCCAGCCTGGCTTCTCTGCCCGTAACTCGTTGATCCAGCCGTTGATGGTTGATTCCCATGCTGCCGGAAGTTCCCCTGACTGACGACGCACAAACTCGGCAGCCAGCTCAGGATGCTCAGCACTGTATGCCTCAAAGCGTGCATTCCAGTCGGACTCAGCAGCAGCACCGCTCTCTTTAGCTGACCAGCCGCCATAAACATCTTCAGGAATTTCGAAAGGCTCATATTCCCAGCCCAGCTCCTTACGAACCAGAGCGATCTCTTCATGACCCAGTGCTGCACCATGGCAGTCGTGTGAGCCGGCCATGTTTGGAGAGCCGAAACCGATAACAGTCTTGCAGCATACCATGGTTGGCTTGCCGGTTTCTGCACGGGCTGTTTCAATGGCGGCCTTGATCTCTTCCGCATCATGTCCATCCACATTACGGATCACCTGCCAGCCGTAAGCTTCGAATCGGGCAGGGGTGTCATCGGTGAACCAGCCTTCTACTTCACCATCAATAGAGATGCCGTTGTCATCCCAGAATGCGATCAGTTTGCCCAGGCCCAGCGTGCCGGCCAGTGAGCATGCTTCGTGGGAGATGCCTTCCATCATACAGCCGTCACCAAGGAATACGTATGTGTTGTGGTCAACGATAGTGTGACCCGGCTTGTTGAACTGGCCTGCCAGCATGGATTCGGCAATCGCCATGCCAACCCCGTTGGTGATGCCCTGACCCAGTGGGCCGGTAGTGGTTTCAACACCTGGTGCGTAACCATATTCCGGATGTCCCGGTGTGCGCGAATGCAGCTGACGGAACTGTTTCAGATCTTCAATAGAGAGATCGTAGCCGGTCAGATGCAGCAGGGAGTAGATCAGCATGGAGCCATGACCATTGGAAAGGATAAAGCGGTCACGGTCAGCCCAGCTCGGGTTGGCCGGGTTGTGTGTCATATAGTCGTTCCAAAGAACCTCGGCGATATCCGCCATGCCCATAGGGGCGCCCGGGTGGCCGGAATTTGCTTTCTGAACGCCATCCATTGCGAGTGCGCGTACGGCGTTGGCCAGGTGTCTACGGTCTGCGTTGCTCATATACTTCCTCTTTTATGCATCTGAATTTTTTTGTAAAACCAATCGAAACAAAACTTTAAAAAGATATCTGAACCCTGCCTCGGGTATATATAATATCTAATCAATGCTTGTTATCTTTTTCATAAGAAAAACTTATGATTGTCCAGCCCTCTCTGGTTAGACGATAAATCTTAAACGTGAAGCGTGGTCTGAACCCGGCGAATATTACCTACTGAACCGGAAAGTACGACGGTGTCGGTGGTCATGTACTTTCCATCAGCATCAACACCAATTTTCACATGATTCACATATTCACCACTGGTCAATCCTGTTGCAATAAACATGCAATCATCGGAAGTCACCAGCTCATCGCGGGTAATAATACGCTTGATGTCAATGTTCTCTTTCTTGCACAACTCAACTTCAAACTTCTTTTGTGGTGCCATGCGGCCGAACATTTCAGCACCCATTGCGCGGGCTGCACATGCGGTCACAATGCCTTCCGGCGTTCCACCAATACCAAACAGTGCATCAGAACCCATGTTCAATACAGCCTGTACCGCACCATTTACATCGCCATCGGTCGCGAGCCGGACTTTTGCCCCGCAACCGTAAATTTCCTTCAGCAGGTCCTGATGGCGAGGTTTATCCAGAACAAACACTGTGATTTCAGCAACGGTTTTGCCCAATGCTGCTGCAAGCTGACTCAAACGAACGGCCACAGGTGCTTCAGGATCAATTTTTCCACGTGCTGCTTTTGGGTAAACCTGTTTTTCCATATAGAAGCATGAGCCGGGACGATACATGGTGCCCGCAGGTGATGCAGCCAAAGTTACAATAGAACCCGCAGCGTCTCTGGCGAAAAGATTTGTGCCCTCAATCGGGTCAACAGCAATGTCGACACCTATACCATCACCCCTGCCAACCTCTTCATCGTCATACAGGGCAGGCGCTTCGTCCTTGGCTCCTTCACCAATCACAATCACACCTTTCATCTTTACCTGATTGATGCGTTTACGCATGGCGTCTACGGCCAGGCCATCGCCTTCATCTTTCTGGCCGGAACCGACATATGGTGCACAGGCACGTGCTGCTGCCTCACAAACTTCAACTAAATCAATCTTCAGATCGGCTACTGTATTCAATGAACTCTCCCCTCATGTTTTGTAGAAAATGATCAATGTGAGCAATTTCTGCGAGCGGCATTCTAGCGGCATTTACTCAAAAAAGCGACCCCGTGAAAACTGTTTTTTTGCAGCCTTTACGGTTTTAAACGTTCTGTAGTGTAGCGAGTAGCTGAGCATGTATTTTTTTATGGGTTGTGGCGATGATCGAACTGCTTAGCTGGTTGATATGGAACGGATGGATGCCATTAAAGTCCGTAACGACAGAGCCTGCCTCCTCTGCAATGAGTGAACCTGCTGAATAGTCCCATATTTTTTCACCACCATGAATAATGAAGTGGGCGCGACCGGCAGCAAGCCATGCCCATTCCAGTGCGCAGGTTCCGAGATTACGCTGGCTTCGGAACAGTTTTTTTGTGGCAAGCATGGCTGCCGTCTCCTGCTCAAGTCTTTTAAAATCGATAAACCCGACAGCGGAAGCAAGCAGGCTATGGGGCGATACATGGATGGGTTTGCCATTCAGAAAGGCGCCGCCTCCACTTGTTGCCGTGAATGTTTCATCAAGGAGAGGGTCATGGATACATGCAAAAACAGGCCGGCCATCTTCAATGAGCGCGAGAGAGGAAGCAAAGTGCGGCAGCGGTATGGTGAAATTGCTGGTGCCATCAAGTGGATCAACACACCAGAAGCGGCCACCATGGCTCAGACATTCAGACTGCTCCTCCTGACCCATCTCTTCACCCAGAAAGGCAATATCGGGGTGGAGAGCCAATAGTTTATCCTGCAGGAACTGCTGGCATTTCAAATCTGTTTCGGTCACTACCGAACCGTCTTTTTTAATCGTCCTGGTCGATGCATGCTCCCTGAAGGCAGGCATGATAATAGTCTCACCGGCTTTTTTCAGCAGTGATGAAACAGGGTCTGAAAACATCTGATAGCGGGCCAAATCATACTCCTTGAATCGGGGGCTGACTGTTCAGCTTCTTCTGGGAATGCCACGCAGGTCTGCTATGATTCCGTGTCGGCAAAATTTCAGGAGAGGCTGCCGAAACTACATGGGAGGCCAACATGAATAAAGCCATGCTTAAAGGTAAAATGGTAATCGGACAATCCGGAGGCCCGACAGCAGTGATTAATCAGTCACTTGTTGGCGCAGTTCTGGCAGCGCGTCAGCAGGATGCGATTACCGGCATTCTTGGTGCCAGGCACGGTATTCAGGGGATCATGGATGAGAACTTTATTGATCTGACAACCCAGAGCGTCGAGCAGCTTGAGCAGGTGGCCAATACACCGGCAGCGGCACTGGGTTCGGTTCGTTTGAAGCCGGGCAAGGCCGAGTGTGAAAAGGTGTTTGACGTTTTCCGCAAGAACGATGTGCGCTACTTCTTCTATATCGGCGGCAATGATTCAGCCGAGACAGCCCATATTATCGCCGAGATGGCCAAAGAGGCGAATTATGATTTCTGTACCATCCATATTCCGAAGACTATTGATAATGATCTAAGGGTGACTGATCACTGCCCCGGTTATGCCTCTGCGGCTCGATTTGTCGCGTTGGCCTTTATGGGAGATGATCGTGATAATGCCGCACTCTCAGGCATTAAAATTAATGTGGTGATGGGTCGTGACGCAGGTTTCCTGACTGCCGCCGCGGCTCTGGCCAGGCAGCATGAAGGGGATGGCCCACACCTGATCTATCTGCCGGAACGCACCTTTGACGTGGCACAGTTCCAGGCAGATGTGAAGGCAATGGTTGCCAGGCATGGCCGCTGCGTTGTGGCTGTGTCGGAAGGCATTACCAATGCGGCCGGTGATCCGGTGATGACCACAGGCGAGCGTGATTCACATGGCAATCTGCAGCTCTCCGGCAGTGGTGCATTGGGAGACTTTCTCTCTGCTAAAGTAAAAGAGGCATATGCGGGTGAATCCGTGCGTGTGCGGGCCGATACGTTTGGTTATCTGCAGCGCAGCTTTCCAAGCATTGTGTCTGAAGTGGATGCCAGGGAAGCACGCATGGTGGGCGAGTTTGGTGTCAATCATGCTGTGGCCGACACTGTCCCCGGATCAGTTGCGATTCGCCGCCTCTCCAGTGCTCCATACGCAAGCGAGTGTTTCATTACGCCGCTCTCAACCGTGGCGCGTGAAGCCACCGAGATGAAGGATGAGTACATCAACAGTGCCGGTAATGATGTCACACAGGCGTGGATTGATTATGTGGCTCCGCTGGTGGGCGATCTGCCGAAGATGGGTAAGTTGTAACCGTTCTGCCTTGCAGGACAATTTAGTATATGCCCCTGAATTTAATTCAGGTCGCCACCGTGTGAAAGAGCGGACATCATCTCTTGCGCCATGTGCTACAATTAACACATGGAAAAAAAGGGCATACAAATAAGGCAAATTACCCTGTTTGGAGGCCAAACAAAGGGTGGGGATACGGAAGCGGTGCAGCGGGT
>JAIPJD010000079.1 GCA_021734365.1 Mariprofundaceae bacterium
GTAACGAAGAGGTCAAACATCTTCGTGGTATCGAGAAGCTGATTGGTAAGAAAATTCCACAAATAAATGTTCCCGGTTTTGATGCGGACATCTCGGTTCATGTCGAACCGGTGAAAGAGGCTGGCCGTGTGCAGCAGAACAGGCGTGGCGGGCAGGGGCGTTCCCAGCAGCGTTCAGGCCAGGGGCGTTCAGGCCAGCAGGGCGGAGGAGCAGCCAGCGGCGGCGGAAACCGCCGACGCAGGCCATCACGTCCGGGTCGTCGCGAAAGAGCTTCCTCCCAGGGTTAAATCAGAAGAGAAGCCATTGCTTCGTGTAGCGCCTTCTGCCTTGAAAGGGGGGTTATTGATTCCGGTACAGCTCGGGGGGGAGCAAAGGCTCTTTTCCCCGTTTTCTGCGCATGGTGTTTAATGCGTTGAAGATCAACGGTTCCCGGATGATCCGGCACTCCAGCCTGTATTTCCCGGGATAGTTCATAATGATCAGCCCGAACAGAATCGTCAGCAGACCCTGTCCGGGCGTCAAGAGCATAATAAGTCCCGCAATCAGCATCACTCCGCCGAGCATATTCTTGAAACCTGCCAGAGCCAGCCGGATGGCTGGATGGTGATTCGATTGCGACATGCGATGGCGGCCGTGATGGGTGAAGTAGTCCACCGGAATCTGAGCGATAATATATGGAGCTGAAGCCAGGCTGATAAAAAAGATGAGTGCCGACCCGATTCCGATTCCGAGTGCATGATTCTGGATGATTTGAAGGATATTATTCAGCACATCCTGCATGTTTCGTTATCCCTGCTACGGCCGGCGTTCAATGTTGTTGCACCATGTCCAGCCGGTCGATTCTGACATCGGTGATGCCAGTGATTTGCGTGGCGATGGCTTTCAGGGCTTCGCGCAGATAGGCGGTGACCTGCATCGATTGCAGCATGTTATCGGCTGCACGGTATTTGCTCTGCTCGAACGCCTTCTTGGCGCGGGATCGCGCCTCTGCGCCGCTTAAGGCATCAAGTCTTGCCCAGCCGACATCGGTTCTGATCTCAAGTCTGGAGATATCCGCATCCACCGAAAGCACTTCGACCCTGTCGATGGTGAGATAGAGCTGGCCTTTGGCACTTCCGGTGGCATGAATCGCATGTGGACGCACGCCATAGTAGACCCTGATCGGAGCGCGCAGGGTGGCTTCGGTTTGTCCCAGCGGGATCTCAATGCCGAAAAATGAGAAAAAAGCCTCATTACTCCAGGTCTGCTCATGCATGGTTTCAACGAAGCCTGCCTGAATGGCGGCATCGGGCTTCATATCAATCAGCATGTCATGGAATTGCTGCGTTTCCGACCTCTCTGCAACATGGGGGAGCAGCTCACGCAGTAACTGCGGCGCGGAAAACCAGACGCCGGCAGCCATGAATGCCAGGGCAAGAAGGGTGATAATAAGTTTGCGCATAACGTGACTATAGAGGATATGGATTCAGATTAGCAGTGCCCACGCTCACATGTCCCGTTTATAGCGTAGAAAAGGCTTATGCCTTTAGCTATGCTATCTGTGTGATCTTATTTTTCTCTCAGGGGTGTTCCGATGTTATTTCGTCAGCTTTTTGATCAGGATACATGGACCTACACCTATCTGCTTGCCGATGAAGGCACACACGAGGCCGTCATCATTGATCCGGTGGACACACAACTGGATCGGGATGTGAAGCTCATCAAAGAGCTGGGGGTAAATCTTCTCTACGGTTTTGATACCCATGTCCATGCCGATCATATTACATCGCTGGGTCACCTGCGTGATGTCACGGGTTGTAAAACATGCGTCTCTGTTCACGGTGAAGTCGAATGTTCGGATATCCAGCTACATGAGGGTGACACCTTTAAGTTCGGAAAAAATCAGATTCGTGTACTTGAAACTCCGGGACACACCAACGGTTGCCTGAGCTTTATCTGCGATGGGATGGTTTTTACAGGGGACTCGCTACTTATCCGTGGTTGTGGGCGTACTGATTTCCAGCAGGGCAGTGCGGCATCACTGTATGACTCGATTACAAAGAAGCTGTTTACATTGCCTGATGAAACGGTGGTCTATCCCAGCCACGACTATAAAGGGATGACGGTTTCGACCATTGGTGAGGAGAAGCGGCTGAATCCACGTCTGGCACTGGGAAGAGACGATTTTATTACTTTTATGAATGCATTGGATCTGCCGAATCCGAAACGTATTCACGAGGCAGTTCCGGCCAATCTTGCCTGCGGAAAGGAGGCACAGGTCTGACGGCCTGACTTATGATAACACCCCTGCTCTTAACAGCATTGCTGATCGGACTGGTGCTTGGCCTGTTCGGTGCAGGTGGTGGCATGCTTACCGTGCCTGCGCTGATGATTGTGGGAGAGATTTCTGTCAAAGAAGCCGTGCCGATGAGCCTGTGGATTGTGGCGCTGGTATCGTTGACGGCGGCAATTCATCAGAAGGTCTGGCAGGAGATTGAGTACAGGCTTCTTATTGTGCTCGGTGTTACCGGCATGATAGGCAGCGGGGCAGGGGCCGGAGCCGGCACACTGATTTCTGACCAACTGCAGTTGGGGCTGCTTTCCGTTTTGATTCTGTTTGTGGCGCTCTGGGTCGGCTTTGTCCGGCTTGAAAACAAGGTTGCCATATTTCGCTATATCCCGGCACTGCTTGCCGGGCTTCTGATCGGATTTCTGACCGGACTGCTCGGTGTTGGGGGCGGGTTTCTGCTGGTGCCTGTGCTGATCTTTCTGGGAGTAAGGCATTTTCCGACAGCAGTGGGCCATTCGTTGCTTCTTATTGCTGCCAATGCAATCAGCGGGGCACTCGTCTATCTGTGGGTGGAGCAGGCAAATATAGATATATCAATGACGCTGACGGTGACCGTTATTGCTGCTGTCGGCAGTGTTCTCGGTGGACTACTGTTAAAGCGTATTCCATCGGCTATGCTGCAAAAAGGGTTTGCCATGCTTCTGATTATGCTGGGCTGTTTCGTCGGCTGGCAAAGC
The DNA here is from genome assembly GCA_021734365.1 of Mariprofundaceae bacterium. Taxonomy (GTDB): domain Bacteria; phylum Pseudomonadota; class Zetaproteobacteria; order Mariprofundales; family Mariprofundaceae; genus WSZY01. The sequence continues at coordinate 3,007 of JAIPJD010000079.1, forward strand.
CTGAGTCTCTGATCCCGACTCTCTTTAAAGCGAATAATCTGATGCGACGCTTCCCTGTCCGGTCATTTATCCACTAACTGAACACGTTTTGAGGCAAACCTCAGCAGTGGCTTCATCGCTGTTCAACGCGAGATGCTCTGTTTGTCATGATTGCCGACATACCCTCTGGGGCGGATGGCAATGGTATTCCTGATAACCGTACAGATTTCACCGTCTTCCCTGATGTATTTCATCTCAAAGCAGGGAGTGGCACGGCCATGTTCGGCAAGATCTTTCCGGATCGACGCGACCGTTTCATCCCCGAAATCGAAGTGGAGGATCAGGTCGGAGTTGCCCACACGCAAAAAATCGAGCTCCAGCCTTTTTGTAGCCACCCGGTAACCGGGAAATTTTTTTACACAGGCAATGGCGGGAACCGGATCGGCAAGATTGGCCTGAAAGCCGCCGTACATATTACCGGCAGCATTGGCCGAAACCCATGTCAAAGGCAGTTTGATACGGGTATGGCTCCAGTCATTATCCAGTTCCAGCATTTTGACACGCATCATCCAGAAGGGTGGGTACCATTCAAAACGCCTGGATTCAGACAGGAAACCCATTTTGCTTAACAGGTGCAGATTGTTGCTACGCACAGTGTCGGATCATCAGGCCATTAATGGGGGGTGTCAAATAACGATAAGTTTTACTTATAGTAATCATTATTATTATAAACATGCATTTTTATGATGTTCGTCTAAAATACCCACATCAGTTTTTCAGGGAGCAAACCATGACCGACAAAGAACAGTATAAGATTCATGAAGAGCCATTTTATCAGCCGCAGAGTGATGAGGTGGAGCTATACGAGGCAGCCTACGCTGCACGCCTGCCTGTGATGGTAAAAGGGCCGACAGGATGTGGTAAATCCCGTTTTATTGAGTATATGGCATGGAAGCTGGACAGGCCGCTGATTACCGTGGCCTGTAATGAAGATATGACAGCATCGGATCTGGTAGGCCGTTACCTGCTTGATGCCAACGGCACACGCTGGCTGGACGGGCCGTTGACCACAGCCGCACGCATTGGCGCCATCTGCTACCTTGATGAGGTGGTGGAGGCACGTCAGGACACCACGGTGGTGATCCATCCGCTGACCGACCATCGCCGCACCCTGCCTCTGGACAAAAAGGGGGAGTTGCTTGAGGCACATAAGGATTTCCAGCTGGTGATCTCCTATAATCCCGGCTATCAGAGCCTGATGAAGGATCTGAAACAGTCGACCAAACAGCGTTTTGCGGGCTTTGAGTTCGATTATCCGTTGGCAGAGGTTGAGACCGGAATTGTTGCTACGGAGACAGGCATCGATACCGAGCTGGCAGCCAAGCTTGTCAGTATAGCTGGCACAGCCCGTAACCTTAAAGGGCACGGCCTGGATGAAGGCATCTCTACCCGGCTACTGACCTATGCTGCAGCCCTGATCAAGGGTGGCATTGAGCCCAAGGCTGCGTGCCGCATGGCTCTGGTGCGTCCGATTACGGATGACGATGATATCCGCGACACGCTTGACCATGCGATTGATGCAGTTTTCGGGTAAAGAGGCAATCTGCATGTGCGTCTGCGGTGTTATGCTTGCAAAAGGTGCTCGACGTACTGTGAAGTACGCCTCTTCTCCTTTGGCTGTGCATGCCTTACATCCGCACACGAATATTGCCTCTTCTAAGGGCCGAGTAGGAACTTCTCATGGCTAAAACAGTCGAAAGAAAGATGGATGTCCAGATGTACTGGCAACGACTGGGCTGCAAGTTTGCTCAGGTTGATCGGGTCTTTGATGATTGTATGGTGGAGGCAAAGGCCCTGCTTTCGAGTCAGGGGCTGGTGCAGTACATCGAGCATGCCGGGTTCCTTGGTAAGCTGGGCCGTGGACCGGAACCTGTTCTGGTCTATCTGGAAGAGGCCCCGGCTGTTGCCGCCCAGCTTGGCGAAGAGGCGATGGTGGACCTTCGCGAGTTTGCCCATTACATGTCCACACATACCAATTACAAGGCGATGGCTCCTTTCCTTCAGACCAGTGGTGCAGTAGCTCGTCGACTGCAGACCTATAAACTGTTTAAGCAATATATAGAACTGATACGTGATATGATGGAGCGGACCTCCGGCTCTGTGCATGGACATCACACTACTTTCCCGAGTCCCGGCCTGCCTGACCTGCTCAACCAGGCACCACGCCTGCTGGCTGAACTCTCACTCGAAGGCTTCAAAAACTGGGTTGAATACGGCATTCATTATTACAACAACCATCCGGGTCGGCAGGTGGACTATTTCAGCCTGCAATCGGCTGATGCCCATGCGGTAATGCAGCGTGAACGTCACGGCACACTAATGATCGATCATGAACGTAAACTGGATTCCTATTTGCGAGCCCTGTGGGATGACCATGATTATCTCGTTCCTTATTCGCTGGCATTTGATGAGTTGCGCAAGCCAATGCCCTATTTTGATGATCTGGGTTTCCGCCTTCCTGATGTTTATGATGATGCTCATGGCGTGTCCGGTATTGATCGTTACCGTGCAACTCTGGCACACATGGCGGCACATCGCCGCTGGAGCCAGAAGATGATTGTTGATAACTGGAGCCCGTTCCAGCGCATTTCAGTTGAGCTTTTTGAGGATTCCCGTGTTGAATACCTGGCTATGCAACGTTTCCCGGGCCTGAGAAAAATCTTTCTTGCCCTGCATCCGGTTCCGGATGAAAAGGCACTGGAACTGGAGGAAACATCACTGATCAATTTACGATTGGCACTGGTGTCCCGTGCAATCCTTGATCCCGATTTTAAATATGAAAACGAAGATGTGCGCGAGTTTGTGAGCCGCTTCTTCACCGAAATGGAGAAGGGTGAGGAGTCAACCAGTGCCGATATGGCTTCGATTGCACTCTCATTTATTGCCCGGACCCGCAGACAGAGCGATACGCTGCCCGATACCTATTTTGAAAATACAGAAGTGGATTATCGCGATGATAACCGGCATCTCTGGATTTATATTGAACAGGGGGATGATGAGGAGGCCACTTTTGAACACCTTGATCAGAAGCAGAAGGAGGATGAAGAGCCCAAAGGTCTGCCACCGCGCCATTATCATGAGTGGGACTACAACTCACAGCACTATCGTCCGAACTGGGTGAGCCTGTACGAATCACTGCATGCACGCGGCAGCGCATCAAAAATTGATAACCTGCTTGCCAAACACAGCATGCTGGCCAAGCGTCTGAAGCAGTTGCTCGAGATGCTTAAGCCGCAGGATAAGGTGCGTATCCGTTATCAGGAAGAGGGTTCCGAGCTTGATCTGGATGTAGCCATTCGTTCATTGATTGATTTTAAGGGCGGGGCAGCGCCTGATCCGCGTATTAACATGAGCCATAAACATGCTGGCCGTGATGTGGCTGTGATGTTGTTGCTCGATCTGTCGCAATCTCTGAATGAGAAGGCGAAGGGGAGCAACCAGACCATACTTGAATTGTCTCAGGAGGCAGTTTCACTGCTGGCCTGGGCGATTGAGCAGGTGGGCGACAACTTTGCGATTGCAGGCTTCCACTCCAATACACGCCATGATGTCCGGTATTACCATATAAAAGGCTACTCAGAGCCCTGGGGTAATGAAGTGAAAGCACGCCTGGCCGCCATGGAAGCCGGTTTCTCTACCCGGATGGGTGGTGCGATGCGCCATGCAGGCCACTACCTGAAAGCCCAGAAAGCTGAAAAGAAACTGATGCTGATCCTTACTGATGGTGAGCCTGCCGACATTGATGTTGATGATGGGCAGCTATTGATCAAGGACGCGCGTCAGGCAGTTAAAGAGCTGGATCGTGATGGCATCTACAGCTACTGCATCAACCTTGATCCCAAGGCCGATGAGTATGTGGCGGATATCTTCGGCAAACAGTACGCCATTATTGACCATGTGGATCGCCTGCCGGAACGCCTGCCTGAGCTGTTTATCTCACTAACGAAGTAGGTTGTTTAACTCTTGTGTTGCATCGACCGTTTGAAATGAATGCCAAAAGCAGACATTGGCATTGAGTTAAAAATAGAAGCGGTAGCGCAACGTCGCACTTGCCGGAATGTGACCAAACTCCGATTGCGGAGCGCTTTGCAGATTGAGACCTTTACCATTGGCAAACAGTAGTGAAAAAAGAAGGTCGGACTCGTTACTTACCGAATAGATAAGGCTTAACTGGTGCAGCAATGAGGTGGTTAGCTGCTGTCTGTTGTCCTGCAGGGCACTGATAAACAGCGAATAGCTGCCATGTAGAAGCGGCGTGATATCCCTGTTCGCCGCCATACCAAGAACCCTGCGCCCTGAATGTTGCTGCAGTCCGTAAACCACCCGTGGATCATTTTGGGCCGTGGCAAGCATTGTTTCACTGTTTACTCCGCCCGTGTTGTCATACCATTCGATAGCGATCAGCGTGCCATCCTCGAACTGGTAATCGATACCGGCAATCCAGAAAACGGCACTGTTATCCGCCTTGTAGTGTACCCCCTCAATACGCCAGCCGATGCCCTGCCATTCGCTCTCGAAGGAGCCACCGGCCACACCTTTGCCGATAACGCTGCCGCCCAGCAGCGCGATTTCGGAAGACTCCCCCACCTGACGGCGATAGTGAAGAATGCTGCTACCGGCAGTGACATGCCGGACATCGGAGCGGGGAACATAAGCAAGCGTCAGTGAAGAGAAGGCGGAGGGATACCAGTCAAATACCGCCGCATCGATTCCCGGCTTGAAATCGGTATCCAGATCGGTCGGCGCGAATGCGCCGAATACATTCAACGGCTGCCAGAAGCGGCCGCTCCCCCAGTCGATCGGCTGGCGGCCAACGGCAAACGTCACATTTTCAAAACGGTGCTTATAGACGGCGCGGTCGAGCTCATAACCGCTGCGCGTGGTTCTGTCGGCAGTAACATACTCCTGCCAGTTACCGGAGAGCTTCCGATAGCGGAACAGGTCGCTGGAGTGAACAGAGGCGGCGGAATAACGGATAAAGTTCTGCCGCACAGCCCGCATATGCACCGACCACTCGCTGCTCTCACCGGCATCTTCCAGCATCAGCCGCAGGCTCTGCTGATCGGCCATCAGCAGTTGATTGCTTGCAGAATAACCGGCATCCCCCAGCTCGGCACGCGTAGCCATGCCGAGCAGCGACAGGCGGCCGGTCAGTTCAATCGACTGGGCAACAGCGGGCTGTAGAAACATGCCTGCGTAAACCAGCCCGGCGGTGAACAGGTTATATCGTCGGCTCATGGGGGTGATGATGGTGTTCGTCACTGATAATCGTGCCGTCCTGAAGGGTGATGATACGCTCGGCACGATCCATGACGCGCGGATCGTGGGTGGAAAAGATAAAGGTGGTTTTCTCTTCGTGTGAGAGGCGGTGCATGATATCAAGCAGTGCCGTGGCATTTTCTGAATCCAGATTGGCAGTGGGCTCATCAGCCAGCACCAGACGCGGCCCCGCAGCAAGTGCGCGGGCTACGGCGACACGTTGCTGCTGCCCGCCACTGAGCGCAGAGGGACGCCGGTTCAAAATCTTCTCCAGCCCGACCAGTTGCAGATAATGTTCGGCACGCTCACGACGTTCACCTGCATGCCGACCCTGCAGTACCATCACCAGTTCGACATTTCCCAGTGCACACAACACGGGTACCAGATTGTAAGCCAGAAAGATGAAGCCGAGCTGGAAGAGGCGGAAGTCGGACAGCTCGTCCTCCTGCAGACCGGCGATATCGGTACCGTTGAGATGCGTGGTCCCCTGACTGGGTGCATCAAGACCGCCGATAATGTTTAATAGTGTCGTCTTACC
>JAIPJD010000080.1 GCA_021734365.1 Mariprofundaceae bacterium
CTCGGACATCTTTACCATTGCCGTAAATCTGGCTGGCCTTCCGGGCCTGTCGCAACCATGTGGCTTTGCCAATGATATGCCTGTTGGCCTGCAGTGGATTGCACCTGCATGGCGCGAAGATCTGATTTTAAGTGCCGCATCAGCTTATGAACATGCCACGGAGTGGCACAACAAAGTGCCTGCCGCCTTTGATAACAAAGCGGGAGGTGAAGCATGAGCTGGGAAGTTGTCATCGGGCTCGAAGTCCACTGCCAGATCAACACCAAAACCAAGGCTTTCTGCGGCTGCTCTACCGAATTTGGTGCAGAGCCCAATACGCAGACCTGCCCGGTATGCCTGGGAATGCCAGGACAGCTACCGGTACTCAACACCGTAGCCGTCGACAAATCGATTCTCACCGGTCTTGCTATCGATGCAAAGATCAATCTGGAATCCAGATTTGACCGTAAAAACTACTTCTACCCTGATCTGCCGAAGGGTTATCAGATCTCACAGTTTGCCGTTCCGATTGTGGAAGGCGGCTATATTGATATCCCAGGCAAAGAGGGTGAGAAACGGATCGGTGTTACGCGCATCCACATGGAAGAGGATGCCGGAAAATCGATGCATGAAGGGCTGGAAGCCGTCTCCCATATCGACCTGAACCGTTCCGGTGTGCCGTTAATGGAGATTGTTTCAGAGCCAGATATGCGCAGTGCTGATGAGGCCATCGCCTACTTGAAACAGTTGCATCAGCTAATCCGCTTCCTTGAAGTCTCCGATGCCGATATGGAGAAGGGACAGTTCCGCTGTGATGCCAATGTATCGGTACGCCATCCGGGTGAGCCGTTCGGCACACGTACCGAGCTGAAAAACATGAACTCATTCCGCTTTATCAAGCAGGCCATTGAGTATGAAGTGACGCGCCAGATCGAAGTCATTGAAGATGGCGGTGAAGTGGTTCAGGAATCACGGCTGTGGGATTCGGTTAAAAATGAATCCCGCTCCATGCGCAGTAAGGAAGAGGCACATGACTACCGCTACTTTCCCGAGCCTGATCTACCACCACTGCGTGTTTCACAGGAAGAGGTGAACTCAATCAAGGCAGGTATGCCTGAGCTTCCCGGACAGCTGCGCAAGCGTTTTGAAATTGAATTTGGGCTCTCCCCCTATGATGCAGATGTACTGAGTCAGACTCGTAATCTGGCCACATGGTATGAATCACTGGTTGCTGCGCACCCGGCTGACCCCAAACGGTGTGCCAACTGGCTTGCCAATGAACTGCTGGGTCGCCTGAAAGAGGCAGGTGAAGAGATCGAAAATTCACCGGTATCAGCCGAGTTACTGGCCGGGCTTCTGGATCGTATCGCGGACAACACCATTTCAGGTAAAATTGCCAAGGACGTGCTTGATGCCATGATGGCGTCAGGTTCCGATGCCGATGCCATCATTGAAGAGAAAGGCTTGAAGCAGGTCTCTGATAGTGGTGCGATTGATGCCATCATCAGGGAGGTGATGGATGCCAACCCTGAACAGGTTGAGGGCTATCGCGGCGGCAAGGATAAACTGATGGGTTTCTTCGTCGGGCAGGTCATGAAGGCCTCCAAAGGCCAGGCCAATCCGGGCATGGTGAATCAGCGCCTGAAAGAGCTGCTTAAGTGAGATACGGCTTTGGGCTTCCTGCCCAAAGCCTTTTAACGTAATCGAAAAGTGTGATTTCCGATTACTCACTAAAGCCGCATGTCCTATGCGGATGAAGCCGAAAAAGAAAAGGCTACGTTGGAATTTCCAGCATAGCCTTTTTAATTCATTTTGTGGAACAGATAAATACTAGCACGATTCAGGGAAGGGCCGCCGAAATCGGGAAGCCGTAAGCGTAAGCGGACATGTGCCGCCGAAGCGATAAAAGCAAAAGGCAGGAGGCCTTTTGCGGATGATTCAATCAGTCACCTTTCAATGTTTTCAGATATTCAATCATATCTGCACGATGCTGATCATCCTGCATCTGAGGAAACGTTGGCATCTTTATTTTATATTTATTGGACTCGATAAGAGTTGCCGCGGTCTCATCCACTTTTGCAAAAGCTTCAGGCCCCTTCAGCCATTGGTGTAACCACTTCTCATCATGACGTTCGAGCACGCCTTTGAGTCCGGGACTCCCGACACGGCTCTCATCATAGGTGATATTGTGACAGTGTGCGCAGATTGTCTGAAATGTTTTTTCACCCCGTGAAGCATCAGGTGTGAATTCCTCAGCAGTCAAAGGCAGAGAAAAAGCCAGTGCCAACATCAGGCCAACCCCTGCGCGTATTAATCCTTCCATACCGCGTTCCCCCTTGCCCGCTATAAGTCCGATCATTGTGACCAAATAGCCTCAAAGTCCCCACAGGCAATTCCACAGCGAGTATGATTACCTTGCAGCCTTTAGAAATCAATTGAAACTGTGTAGATTTCCCTGCCTTGGCCACTTATGACATTTGAACCGGAGTTTGCATGCAGGTTTCACCACTCACAGCCCTTTCGCCACTTGATGGCCGTTATGCCGGCAAGGTTGAGGCTTTGCGCCCTGTTTTCAGTGAATACGGGCTGATAAGAGCGCGCGTTACCGTTGAAATTCGCTGGTTGCAAATGCTGGCGGAGCACTCAGGGGTAGCTGAGGTTCCACCATTCAGCGACGATGCCAATAGCCTGCTCAATAGCATTATCACAGATTTCTCCGAGGCCGATGCCCGGCGGGTCAAGGATATCGAGGCAACCACCAACCATGATGTGAAAGCGGTGGAGTATTTCCTGAAAGAGAAAGTTGCCGCTCACAGTGAGCTGGCAGCGATCTCGGAGTTCTTCCACTTCGCATGTACTTCCGAGGACATCAATAACCTCTCCTATGGCCTGATGCTTAAAGAGGCTCGCGACACTGTTCTGCTGCCTGAACTGGATCGCCTGATTGAGACCATGCAGAAGATGTCGATTGAGATGGCCGATGTGCCACTGCTTGCCCGTACCCATGGGCAACCGGCCTCCCCCACCACGATCGGCAAGGAGTGGGCCAATATTGCCTACAGAATGACACGCCAGCGCAATCAAATTGCTCAGGTCGGAATCCTGGGTAAAATCAATGGTGCTGTGGGTAACTACAATGCCCACATGGTGAGCTATCCCGGGCTGGAGTGGGAAGCCATTGCCAGAGATTTTGTAGAGAGCCTGGGGCTGAGCTGGAACCCGTACACCACCCAGATTGAACCGCACGATTATGTGGCTGAGCTCAACGATGCCATCTGCCGCTTTAACAGCGTTGTTATTGATATGTGCCGCGATGTCTGGGGCTATATCTCTTTCGGCTACTTCAAACAACGGGTGGTTGCCGGCGAGGTGGGCTCATCCACCATGCCGCACAAGGTCAATCCGATCGACTTTGAAAATGCGGAAGGAAACCTGGGGCTGGCAAATGCTGTCATGGGCCATCTTTCAGCCAAACTGCCCATTTCACGCTGGCAGCGTGACCTGACCGACTCCACCGTCTTGCGTAATCTCGGTGTCGGCTTCGGTTACACTGTTCTGGCCTGTGCCTCGGCACAAAAAGGTCTGGGTAAACTGCAGTTGAATGAAGCGCGTCTTGCTGCAGACCTTGATGCAACGTGGGAAGTGCTGGGTGAAGCAATCCAGACCGTGATGCGTCGTTACGGTCTGGAGAATCCGTATGAGCAGATGAAGGCACTCACCCGTGGCAAGGGTATCACCCCGGATGCATTGAAGGCGTTCATTGAAAGCCTGGATATTCCTGCCAGCGCCAGGGCAGAGCTTATGGCGCTGACTCCGGCCACCTACATTGGCAATGCTGCTGCTCAGGCCAGGGCGATCAAAGAACGCTCATAAGCCGATTGTCCGCCTGATCGAATGACCTCAAAAAACGGGCAGCCTGTAAGGAAGGTTACGCCAGGGTTATTATCAGGACGCGTAAAACACCGCCAGCCAGATCGTAGCTTTGTCGGGCGTGGTCCACTTCACCCGATGCCTTTGATAAGCCTTGATGGTTAGATAGTCCCCTTTTTTGAGATGAATGGTCTCATCCTCAAACTCCAGCTCCGCCTCCCCTTCCAGAAGCAAGACGAACTCATCTTCATCCTGATCATACCAGAACTCTTTTTTGGAACAGTGTCCATGCGAGACAATGCGTTCGATTCGGGTACTACCGTTCCCTGCAATCACCTCAATAAGCTCTTCCTGTAACTCAGACGGGAGAGCATTAAACAGGTTTTTCATGAATGGGTCAGATGCCGAACACTTTTAATGCATTGTTTGTGGATGTTTCAGCCATCTCCCGGATGGAGAGCCCTTTAACATCCGCAATACACTGGGCCACATGCTTCACATAGGCAGGTTCGTTGCGTCTGCCCCTGTGTGGCACGGGTGCAAGAAATGGTGCGTCGGTTTCAATTAGAATCCGATCTTCAGGCACCTTTGCAGCCACATCGCGTAACTGTTGGTTATTCTTGAAGGTTACGTTGCCGGAAAATGAGATATACATACCCATATCCAGAGCTGCTTTGGCCGTATCCCAGTCGGCTGAGAAGCAGTGCATGATACCACCACACTTGCCGATCTCCTCTTCAGTCAGGATTCGGATGCTTTCGCTGTCAGCGTCACGATTATGCACAATCACAGGCTTACCAAGCTGCTGTGCGGCTTGAATGTGGGTGCGGAAACGGCGCTCCTGCAGCGCCGGGTCAACACGGTGGCGGAAGAAGTCCATGCCTGTCTCACCAATGGCAACGCATCCGGGATGGTCTGAGAGCGTGCAGAGCTGCTCAACTGTTGGCTCTTCATCCACTTCATGGTTGGGATGAATACCAACAGAGAACCAGACGTTATCATGCTGCTCCGCCAGAGCCTGTAGCCTGGGCAGATGCTCAAAATCCACCGCTACCGAAACGCAGCGGTCAACGCCCTCCTCCTGCATACGGGCAAACACTTCACCCCGGTCATCATCAAAATATTCAAAATCAAGATGGCAGTGCGAATCAAAAAGAGAGAGTTCACGGTTGTTAGCCATTCATGATTGCCTGCAGGTGTTTCAGCTGCACGTGGTGCAGGTTCAATGCATGGGGATTGGAGAAGAGCACAACACCATCATGATCGGGCTCTCCCAGCCCGGAGATGACAAGATCAGCACCGCTGAAGTCATGTATTCTGGTGTAATCGTTAACCGTAACAACACACTTCAATCTGGCTGCATGGGCCGATTTCCAGCCGTTCTCCGAGTCCTCAAGGGCAATGGTGTTCTCCGCTGAAGCACCCAGCTGATCCATTGCATAGGTATAGATATCAGGCGCTGGTTTTTTGGCCGGTACAATGTCACCGGCAGCCAGCACGGCAAAACGGTCAAACCACTCGTGGCCGAGTGAGTGCTCAATCAGGGCATTAAGCGCTGATGGTGTTGTCGTGGTCGCAATCCCCAGCGTAATACCCGCTTCAAAGGCTTCATCAAGCAGGCGGCGAACACCCGGACGCAGGGGGATGCGTCCTTCGGCGATTAAGCTCTCATAATGTTCGGTCTTGCGGGCATGCAGGCCTGCAATCTCTTCATAGGGCATATCCGGCATATCACCGCGCTCAATATCAAATTTAATGCGCTCCTTACCGCCTGTTACAGCCAGAAGCTCTCCATACGTTGGCACATCCCAGTTGCGGTCGTGTCCCGCCTCCTCAAAGGCCATGTTGAATGCAACACGGTGACCATCACGTTCAGTGTCGGCCAGGGTGCCGTCCACATCCCAAAGAATACATTTCAGTTCTGCCATCACTGTCTCCTGTCCAACTTCATATCTCTCAATCCTCGCACTCTATCGACAAAATCACTAAAATTCGCGCTATGGATACGCCGATGATTCAGACACCTGAAATTCAAACAGAAAAACCGCAGCTAAAAAAGCCGCCAATGTATAAAGTTATTATGCTCAATGATGATTATACGCCTATGGAGTTTGTGGTTGACCTGCTCTGCAGCCTGTTTAGAAAGTCCGGGGATGAAGCATCAAGAATTATGTTGCGTATTCATCATGAGGGGCAGGCTGTCTGTACCGTCTGTCCGAAAGATATTGCAGAGAGTAAAGTAGCTCAGGTAGAAAGCTACTGTGAAGCACACGGGCATCCACTGAGGTGCAGGATTGAGGTAGAGAGTAACGACTGACGGCCGGGCAAGAGATAAGATACTCCAGAACTGCGGTTTACTGACGACAGATATAAAACGGGGTGACCAGTATGGGAATATTGAATGAAGAGCTTGAACAGTCACTGAATGACGTATTCCGTGATGCGCATATGCGTCGCAGCGAATTCGTCACCGTTGAGCACCTGCTGCTCGGCCTGCTTGATAACCCTGAGTCAAAAAAGGTTCTGGAAGGCCTGAACGTGGATATCAACGGGCTTCGAAATGAGCTTAACAACTTCATACAGGAACATGTTGCGCTCCTGCCTGAGGATATCGGCGAGACCACCGCCAGTATCGGGCTGCAGCGGGTTATTCAGCGTGCAGTCATGCATGTCCAGTCTGCCGGCAAACATGAGGTGAGCGGCATGCATGCGCTGGTTGCCATCTTTTCCGAAAAGGATTCACATGCTGTCTATTACCTGAACAGTCTGGGAGTTACCCGTCTTGATGTTGTGACCTATATCTCTCACAGCATGGTGGATAGTGACAGGGAATTTCAGCAGCCAACACCCGGTATTGCTGTCGATCAGCCGGACTCACAGCCATCACCCCTTAAACGTTACTGTATCGATCTTATGGCCCAGGCTAAAAAGGGAAAAATAGATCCGCTTGTCGGGCGCAGTAAAGAGCTCTCACGCTGTATGCATATTCTCTGTCGCAGAAGAAAGAACAACCCTCTTCTGGTAGGTGAAGCAGGTGTTGGAAAAACCGCTATAGCCGAAGGGCTGGCGCTGAAGATATTAGATGGAGATGTTCCGGATCTGCTGCTGCATGGAAAGGTCTACGCCCTTGATATGGGATCACTGGTCGCGGGCACCAAATATCGTGGCGACTTCGAAGAGCGTCTTAAGGCCGTGCTTCACGCTCTGGAAAAGGAGCCCGATGCCATTCTCTTCATTGATGAGATTCATACCATTATTGGCGCCGGAGCAGCCAATGGAGGCAGTATGGATGCCTCGAACCTGCTTAAACCCGCACTGGCCAATGGTGAATTGCGCTGTATCGGGGCGACAACCTATCAGGAGTATCGGCGTGTCTTTGAGAAAGAGACAGCACTCTCCCGCCGGTTTCAGAAGGTTGATGTCGATGAGCCTTCTATTAAACATACCATTGAAATTCTGCTTGGACTGAAATCACGTTTCGAAGCACACCATGAAATTCGATACAGCCAGAAGGCGATTGAAACTGCAGCCAGACTGGCCTCAAGATATGTTACCGACAGGAAGCTGCCGGATTCGGCGATCGATGTACTGGATGAAGCCGGTGCAGCTGTTCATCTGCTTGCAGCCGAAAAACGCAAGAAACAGCTGGGCATCGCTGAAATTGAAGCAACCATTGCCAGGATGGCACGCATTCCCGCACGACAAATCTCCGCTTCAGATAAAAAAGGACTACGGAATCTCGAGCGCAACCTGAAGCTCTCTGTCTTTGGCCAGAATCATGCTATTGAGAAGCTGGCAGGCAGCATCAAGCTCTCCAGAGCCGGCCTCACCCACTCTGAGAAACCGATTGGCAGCTTCCTGTTTACCGGGCCTACGGGTGTGGGTAAAACCGAGGTGGCCAGACAACTGGCCCGAATCATGGGTGTTGAGATGATTCGCTTTGATATGTCAGAATATATGGAATCACATTCTGTCTCACGCCTGATCGGGTCGCCTCCGGGCTATGTCGGCTTTGAACAGGGTGGATTACTGACCGAGGCTGTAACCAGAACCCCTCATGCGGTTCTGCTTCTCGATGAGATAGAGAAGGCACATCAGGACCTGTTCAATATTCTGCTTCAGGTCATGGATTATGGTCGCCTGACTGACAACAGTGGCCGCTCTGCTGATTTCAGGCATGTCATTCTTATTATGACCAGCAATGCTGGTGCATTTGAAATTGAGCAAGGCACGATGGGATTTAATCCCCGTCCCCGCACGGATGCCGATGAGGACGCAATCAAGCGTCTCTTTACGCCCGAGTTCCGTAATCGTCTGGATGCCTCCATCGGCTTTGAACCGCTTGATAAGAGTACCATTCTGCATGTGGTTGGTAAGTTTCTGGTAGAGCTTGAGATACAGCTTGCAGAGAAGAAGGTTGAACTGGAAGTAAGCCACAGGGCAAAGGCATGGCTGGCTGAGCATGGACATGATCCATTGATGGGTGCAAGACCGATGGCCCGTCTGATTCAGGAGAAGATCAAAAAGCCCCTGGCGGAGGCCATTCTTTTCGGTGAATTGCAAAAGGGAGGGGTTGCCAAAGTCGGCATGAAAGCAGGCGCTCTCTCTATCACTTATCCGGCAACTGTCAGTTGAGACAGATATTTATGACAGATCAAACCTTTGGCAGGTCAAGTCCATGGTAGATGTTGACCATGATTGAACGCCCCAGAGGCAGGAAGCCTCCAAAAAATTATACCGATCTATTTCTGAGCAGTGATGATCCGGCCTCACAGCAGATACAGATGCA
>JAIPJD010000081.1 GCA_021734365.1 Mariprofundaceae bacterium
ACCCATTGCCTCTGCCCGTTCATGTTGAGTGGAACCGCGTATGAGGTAAGAGTCCCCGAAACAGATCCCGAACGTGCCATAACGTGGTCTCTTTTTCACTGCTGCAAAAATAATTGCAATTATCAGGGAAATTGAAAACAGCGGGTCAAGAATGGAGAACAGGTGCCAGCAGATGCGTAAATCGGAACGAGGACAGAACAGGGACGTGCCATAAGAGGAGCAGGCATCGATAATCCCTGATGTGGCATATCCAGCTGTAGTAAACAGTAGTATCCGCTTAAACGGCAGATATCTCTTCATCACCGGCCATAACAGCAGTGCGGCAATCAGGCCGCCAAATGGAATAAAAAACAGCGAATGGGTAAAATGACGGTGAAAATCCAGCTGCAGCAGTGGATCAACCTCGGAGTGGGTAAACAGTGCATCAATATCAGCCAGTAGCCCGGCCAGAAAGCCGATCACCATAGCAACACGCGTCTCCTGCCCCCGGGAAACACTCTGAGCCAGTACTGCGCCTGCAAGCCCCTGAGTTACGATATCCATACACGCTCCTTCAAACCGCTGCAAACGTACCAATGAGCATCTGCTCCCTCAAGCCCGAACACTTCCTGAGCATTCTCTTACGATCTAAAAAAAGCCCTCCACTTTAAAGTGGAGGCCTTTTGCTTCTATTGACCTGGAAAGTCCGGACTTACTTATGTACGCCCAGTTTTTCACGCCAGTCCGGGTAGATCTTATCAGCATCGCCCGGGAATGATTCGAATGCACGTGCAAACTCGTTGTGAGTCTTGGCGTACTCGATCGAGTCGGTACCGGATTTCCAGCAATCGTATGCCTGGCTAAGGGACTTGGCTCCCGCACCAGGTGAGTCGATATGACCGAAAGCACCACCACCGCAGGTGTTGATGACGTTGCCATGACCAAGGTTCTCGAAGAAACCTGGAAGACGCAGTGCATTCATACCACCGGAGATGATTGGAGCAGTAGGCTTCATGCCATACCACTTCTGGTTGAAGTAGTGGCCCATGCACTCATCACGTTCAAGCATATATGCCAGAACAGTCTCATTGCCGTGACCCTCCATCTTGCCGTAACCCATGGTACCGGTGTGAATACCTGAAGCGCCCGACAGACGGGAAATCTTCATGTAGCACAGTGGATCCATACCCATTGGCGACTTGTAAGAGGTTACCGCACCATGACCGGCACGGTGGAAGTGCAGGAAGGTGTCAGGGAATGCGCGACGGGCGGTGGTTACACCGGCAGGGCCGGTCACAAAGCCATCAATCAGGAAGGCAACATGTTTCTCATTGCCGTACTTGGCGAAGGACTCAAGGATGAAATCACCACGTTTAATACACTCACCATGGAAATCGGCAGTTGCATTGGCGGAGAACAATTTTGCTTCGCCGGTCTCCTGCTGTGCACGTTCCATTGTCTCAGCAACCATCGGAATGACGGTCTCCATCGGACAGAACGGCTGGTTAGCCTGAGGCTCATCATTCTTGATGAAATCGCCACCAAGCCAGAACTGGTAGCATGCCTTGGCGAACGGCTCAGGACGCAGACCCAGTTTAGGTTTGATGATGGTACCGGAGATATAACCACCGTTCTCTCTTGGACGACCCAGAACTTCCCACAGATCAGCAATGCCCGAGCTTGGACCATCAAATTTTCTGATCATGCATTCCGGAACCATGAAATCCAGCATGCGCAGACCTGCATGGTCACCCATACCCTGGTTGTTACCCAGAATCAGAGACCACATGTGCGAAACATTGAAGTGTCCATCAATCAGGTTCGGATCGAACAGATCAACAGGGTAGGCGATCTTCATCAAACCGCCACCTGTGACGCCATCATCACCGAATGCGGTTTCGTCGATTTCATATACCAGGGCGTCAACACCGCGGGTGAAATCATCAGTCGTAGAAACTTCTACATTGGTGCCGGTTGAAGATTCAGCCGCAACGTGTGCAGCCACTTCCAGAAAGCCATAGCCTTTGGCTGGAATGAGTTTATAAGCAACAAGCAGATGCTTGCCGCCTGCGATCAGGTCTTCTTCTTTAAGACTTAGATCGGCGTAACGATTCGATTGATCCATGAGTGAATCCCTCCAAAAATTTGTTATGAGTGAAACTCCTGAAGAGCACCTCTCACTCGCGACAGAGGATGTTATACCTCTTTGGCGATGGGGGAAAGTCTAGGGGGTGCTTCCATAATGTAAAATCAAAGGTTATGATACCACTCATAAATATTTCTTATGAATGAGTGGCCGAATGAACATTACACTTAAACAGATGAAAATTCTTGAAGCCGTGGTCGAACATCGCAGCTATACAGCTGCGTCCAAGGCGCTTTTTATGACCCAGCCGGCTGTATCCATGCAGATTAAGCAGATGGAGGAGCAGATTGGGCTCCCCCTGTTCGAGCGCGAGGGCAAGCAGGTTACAGCAACAGAAGCAGGAATTGAACTGTTTCACTACGCACAAAGCATACGCCACCAGCTTGATGAGGCCGAGCAGGTTTTCGAAGAGCTTAAAGGGCTGAAGCGAGGAAAGCTGCACCTGACCATGGCGTCAACGGCCAACTATTTTGCGCCTCAACTCATCGCTGCCTTTCATCATGAATTTCCCGGAGCACAAGTCACACTGGATGTAACCAATCGTTCAGGGCTGCTGGATGCTCTGGATAACAACAGCACAGATATGGCCATCATGGGTCGCCCTCCGGAGGGGCATAGCCTGACCGGTATTCCCTTCATCAATAATCCGCTGGTCGTCGTCGCTTACCCGGAACACCCGCTGGCAGATAAAAAGGGCATCCGGCTCTCCGAGGTCGCCGACGAATCATTTATTGTGCGCGAGCGTGATTCCGGCACCCGAATGGCTGCGGATCGTTTTTTTGCCGAGCATGGTCTGGAACTGACCCCCGGCACGGTCATGAATCGCTCGGAAGCCATTAAGCAGGCAGTGATGGCTGAGCTCGGGCTGGGTATTGTATCGTTGCATACCATTGAGATGGAGTTGGCCCTGAAGCGACTGGTTGTGCTCAACGTCGAAGACTTCCCCATCATGCGCAAGTGGTACATCGTCCACCGCAATGGCAAACGCTTTGCTGCGATTCCTGATGCCTTTAAAAACTTTGTCCTGAGTCATGCCAGGGAACTGATCAAACTGCCCGGGTGACTATCTGATTCGGGCGGGATATCCATATCCCGGCCTTTCATTGCTTCGACTACCCCTCAGGCCTCGGGGAAATAGGTATGATCCGAAACGGAATCTTCGCCTTGCATTTGCGGGTAAAGCGCCACGACTGCGGCAGGCAAAACGAAGAGGTTCAGGCCGGGAATCACCAGAAGGAACATGGCAAGGCCGGAAAAGCCCATATAGAACCACCTGTTCCCCTCCACCTGTGCCTTACGCTGTGGCCACTTCCAGCCGGAAAATGTGGCCGGTGTATCCATGAATTCGAAACTGAGCAGCTTCAGGCTGGCATAGCTCCAGACCACGGTAGCAACGATGGTGCCGTAAATCGGCACCAGCAGGAAAACAGCGGCAAGGGCAGCCATTGGAATAAAGGTCGCCAGTGGCATCACACTGTTCCACATCGAATTGCCGACGCTCTTCCACCACGGCAGTACACGCTGCTTAAGCTGCGCACCGTAAAGCCTGCCGACCCGCACATAAAGCTCATCGAGCCACGGGGCCACGGCAATCGAACCAAGTGTTACGAAACTCACAATACCAATCACCAGCGCCAGCAGCATGGCAAACAGTGACAGCAGCCAGGCCAGAAAGTCGATATACCAGGCATCACCGGTCGGAATAAAGCGCTCACCGATGGCGGTCGAAAGTTCAAACACACCCCAGGTCAACCCGGCAAACAGAACCAGCAGCAGCAGTATCATGCGCCACAGCACGGCCCGCAGCTCCGCCCTGCTCAACAGCAGGGAGATCCCCTTCACCAGTGCCCATGCGCCTTTAAACATGATTCCCTTCCCCCTCAATATCGGCCAGCAGCCCGAGGGCTGACTCCATATCCTGTTCACTGACCAGAACACGCGCTTCAATCAGACCCGGCAGTGGCAGCAGTGAATTCATGCCTGCACCCTCTACGCGGTAGCCGATACCGCCGGACTCAAGCAGATCACACAATATCTGCAGGCTGATCTGATCATTCACCTTCTTTAAAAGCTGCATGTGAGGGAGCATAGCACTGATGAAAGATTACGGAACCGGCCTTCTACATCCATGCAGATGATGTAAGACACGGAATGAAGGGCATGGTGTTACCATCTCCGGATTTCACAACACGTCAGACAACTTGCAGAGCGTCATCCTTGACACTCACTGGTGGTCGTGAACAGTTCCCAACCATGAACCCTACCCTCAAAGAATCGACCCTCCCTGTTGCACAGGAAACCCTCGCCCGGATGCTGGACAGAATGGTACCTGCCGGTGCTGATGATGCCGATCTCTACCTTGAGCAGAGCAGCAGCGAATCACTCGCACTTGAGGAGGGCCGGGTGAAACATGTTTCAGCCAGTACCCATCAGGGAATCGGCGCCCGGGTCATCAAGGGTGAAGTCTCCGGCCATGCCTATACGGACAGGCTTGAGAACCCCGCTCTGATGGAGTGTGCCCGTGCAGCACGTGCCATTGCCGAAAGCAGCAAACAGACAACCCCGATATCCATTCACCCGGAACGGCCACATCATCAGCTTTACCAGCCGACCAACCCGGCACTGGTTGCGTCGATGCCGGAGCGTAAAGCACTGCTTGAGAAGCTGGACAGACTGGCGCGAACACTTGACCCGAGGGTTCAGCAGGTGTTTGCCAACGTATCAGCCGCATTTTCCAGCATTCATCTTATTCGTATGGATGGCTCTCACCTGCACGATGCACGCCCGCTGGTTCGCCTCAACATCTCCGTGGTAGTCGAACAGAATGGTAAGCGGGAAACCGGTTCAGCCGGTGGCGGCGGCCGCTTTGACCTTTCACATCTGCTCAAAGGAGATGAAGCCGAACGCCTGACCCGTGAAGCAGTACGCCTTGCTCTGCTCAACCTTGATGCCGTGGCAGCTCCTGCAGGCCCGATGCCGGTAGTGCTTGGGCCCGGCTGGCCGGGGGTGTTACTGCATGAGGCCATCGGCCACGGCCTTGAAGGTGATTTCAACAGGAAGGGGAGTTCTGCCTTCTCCGGCAGAATCGGAGAACGTATTGCAGCCCCCGGTGTCACGGTGGTTGATGATGGCTCCATTGCCGAGCGCCGTGGCTCACTGAACATGGATGATGAGGGTACCCCGACCGGCTGCACCACCCTGATCGAGGACGGTGTCCTGACCGCTTACATGCAGGATCGGCAGAATGCACGCCTGATGGGTGTGGAACCAACCGGAAATGGCCGGCGCCAATCCTACGCACACCCTGTTCTTCCACGGATGACCAATACATTCATGCTGGCGGGCAGGGATGATCCGAAAGAGATCCTCGCCTCACTCAAATATGGCCTTTATGCTGTAAACTTTGGCGGTGGCCAGGTAGATATCACCTCAGGAAAGTTTGTATTCTCCACTTCCGAGGCCTATCTGGTTGAGAATGGAGAGATAAAGGCCCCGGTCAAGGGAGCCACCCTGATTGGAAACGGACCGGATGTTCTGACCCGTGTATCAATGATCGGAAATGATCTGGAACTTGATCCCGGCGTTGGAACCTGCGGAAAAGATGGACAATCGGTACCGGTCGGCGTCGGGCAGCCGACCCTGAAGATTGATGAGATGGTTGTTGGAGGAACAGATTCATGAGCCACTCCGGTGACAGGGACAGAAACGATATGAAAAAGATTGCAGCCCGTCTGGTAGAGATGGCCGTTAAGTCGGGGGCCGTTGATGCGGATGCACTGGCTATTAACGATGTTGGTGAAACTATCTCTGTCCGGAACAGAAAAGTAGAGAGCGTTGAACGCGAAGACTCTCGCGGAATCGGTCTGCGTGCCTTTGTTGAAACCCCGGATGGCCTCGCCTTCGCATCAGCATCCAGCTCTGATTTTTCTGATGATGGTATGAGCAGGCTGGTGGATCAGGTGATTGCCATGGCCGGAATCTCCGCAGCCGACCCCGATGCCATGCCACCCTCGGGTGCTGAACATCCAACATCTGATGAATTAAATGACTGGGATAAAAGACATCATATTGAAAGCCAATGGACGCTTGAGGCGGCCAGAGAGGCTGCCCTGGTATGTGAAGAAGCGGCACTGGATTACTCCGATAAAATAGAGAACAGTGAGGGTGCAGAGGCGGGCTTTAGCAGAGCCCATGTTGCCTACGCATGTGCAGACGGTTTCAGAGGTGAGTACCAGAAGTCCTCTCTGGGGCTGAGCCTTTCAGTGATTGCCGGAACGGGTGACCGGATGCAACGTGATTATGCCTACTCCCGTGCAGGTCAGCCTGAGAAGCTGAAAAGTCCACAGATGATTGGCCAGGAAGCGGCAGAAAGAGCAATTCGGCGCGTGGGTGCCCGCAGTATCTCAACCCGGCAGGCCACCGTTGTTTTTGAACCAAGAATGGCCACCTCGATTTTAGGGCATCTGATCAGCGCCATTAATGGCAAATCCGTGCTGCAGAAACGATCATTTCTTGCAGTGAGCAGTGGTCAGGCTCTTTTTCCGGATTTTATACAGATTGAAGATAATCCTGATCATCCCGATGGCCTCGGTAACCGGCTCTTTGATGGAGAAGGAACACGATGCAGGCAAAGAACCATTATTGATTCCGGGGTACTGACCGGTTTCCTGACTGATCGTTATACGGCTGCAAGACTGAAATCAGAACCCACAGGTCATGCCCGCCGCGGCCTGACCGGAGATACCGGCATCGGCCCTTCCAACCTGATTCTGCATCCCGGAGAGATGGATGTGGATACAATGTTTCAGGAGATTGGTGATGGCATTCTGGTTACAGAGATGATGGGCTTTGGTATCAATGGTGTTACCGGTGACTATTCACGCGGTGCGGCGGGCTTCCTGATCGAGAATGGCAAAATCGGACACCCTGTTAATGAGATCACCATTGCCGGCAATCTGAAAAAGATGTTTGCCAATATTTCTCATATTGGCTCTGATCTGACATGGTTCGGTTCCACCGCAGTGCCAAGCATCGCCATCTCGAATATGACCATCGCCGGTCAGGGGACTTGAACCACAGAGACACAGAGTAAAAAACCTGTTCCCGGAACTGCGCGACAATTACCATTCAGGCAAAGAGATGTGCCAGCCTGATTTATGGCTCCATCCCGCACAGGACATGCGGCGAATCCGGCAGGATTCAGGAGCAGAACAACGCAGTTGAACCACAGAGGCACAGAGAAGAGAAATCAGGATATCCCCTTTGTGCCTCTGTGTCTGAAGGTGAATCGCGCAGCAAGAGAGGCTCCCCTGGGGAATTGTGGTAAAAAATCTTAATTTATAAGTGGAGAACACGATAAATTATGCAGGCATGGCAGTGTCAGGGCAAAGCAGTTGAACCACAGAGGCACAGAGAAGAGAAATCAGGATATCCCCTTTGTGCCTCTGTATCTGAAGGTGAATCGCGCAGCGAGAGAGGCTCCCCTGGGGGACTGTGGTAAAAAGTCTTAAATTATAAGTGGAGAACACGATGAATTATGATGTATTTGGTGTAGGCAATGCGATTATGGATCTGCAGGTGCAATGTGATGATGCTTTTCTGGATGCAAACGGTATTGATAAGGGGATCATGACGCTAACTGACCCTGACCGGCAGCGGCAGATACTTGATGCGCTGGCCGATCATGAAATACGCTACTGCTCCGGTGGCTCGGCCGCCAATACCATTGTCGGCATTGCCGATATGGGCGGAATATCTGCCTATGCAGGTAAAACCGGTGATGATGCCTTTGGCAGGCAGTACATAGGTGAAATGCAGGAGCTGGGCATCGCCATTGAGGTTGTACCGGGAGATGGTACAAGTGGCACCTGCGTGGTTCTCATCACAGATGACGCTCAACGCAGCATGCTGACTCATCTGGGCATCTCGGGTTCTCTTTGTGCCGATGATATTGAGGCCGATGAGATCGCCAAGGCCAAATATGTTTATGTGGAAGGCTATCTCTTTGCCGGCGATTCCACCAAAGCAGCTGCATACACCGCCATTGAGCTGGCAAAAGAGCATGGCGTGAAGGTTGCCCTGACGGTTTCAGATCCTTTTCTGATTGATATTTGCCGTGACGAATTCCAGAGACTGATCGAAGGCCCTGTTGACCTTCTCTTCTGCAACGAAGATGAAGCCAGAGCCCTGACAGAGCTCGACGATCCGATCGATTGCGCCCATGCGATTCACAGGCATTGTGAAAATGTTGCGCTCACCCTGGGCAAAAACGGCTCCATCATCATGCATGAGAATGAAGTCATCGCTATTGAAGGCGTGGAAGTGGAAGCTGTCGACAGCACCGGCGCCGGGGATATGTATGCGGCCAGTGTACTCTACGGCATCACCAACGGCCTGTCCTGGAAACAGGCCGGCCATCTGGGCAG
>JAIPJD010000082.1 GCA_021734365.1 Mariprofundaceae bacterium
CCATTCCAGCCATGCACCAAAATAATAGGCTCAACCTCGGGATAATCACGCTGCATCAAGGCATCGACTTCGGCTCAGCCCGACCATAAATCAAGCTCAATCTGCTTGCCTGCTTTACTGCTGCATCCGCTGACAATAAGGGCCAGTAGAAACAAAAGAATCATCTTTGCATAAAGCGGGGCTGCGCACCTGCCCATCGTGACGTGCATGGTATTCATTGCGATATCATGCCAAGGTCGTATTTGCAGTGCCACTGCTTAAGTTGCTTTCAGGGTGTAAACAAGCCACTTGGCAATGCCTGATGAATATGGTCGGATTGGGCCTATGAAGTTTTTATTCGATTTCTTTCCCGTACTGCTCTTTTTCATCGCCTACAAGATGTATGATATCTATACGGCTACTGCCGTGCTGATTGTTGCATGCTTTGTTCAGACTTTGGGGCACTGGGCATTACACAGGCGGTTTGAGAAGTCGCACCTGATTACACTGGTACTGGTCTCACTCTTTGGTGGTGCGACGCTGTTATTACAGGATGAGATGTTTATTAAATGGAAACCAAGTGTCATTAACTGGTTTTTCGGCGTGGCCTTCATTGGCAGCCAGTTCATCGGCAAGCAGCCGTTCATTCAGCGCATGCTCGGTTCACAGCTTGAATTGCCGCAAGCAATCTGGCGCAACCTCAACAGTGCCTGGGCACTCTTCTTCATCACCCTGGGATTTATCAACCTCTATGTGGTCTATAACTATGACACCGACACATGGGTAGACTTTAAACTGTTCGGCCTGATGGGCCTGACCCTTGGCTTTATGCTGCTGCAAGGCCTCTATCTGGCACGCTACATCAAGGAAATTCCAGTCAAACCTGACGCATAAAGGCAGAATCAATGTGACATTTATTGTCATATCTGCCCAAAAACCCTTATAACACAGCATCTCCTTTTGGCATCAGCCTTGCGTTAACATGGTTCACTGGCATCTCCAACCATGGATGGGCCGGAGAGCTATAATATAGAAAATTACAACTAGGAGTAATTTATCATGATAAGTCTTATCAACAATAAAAAAGCCGAGAAGGGCTTTACACTGATCGAACTGATGATCGTTGTAGCCATTATCGGTATTCTTGCAGCCATTGCGATCCCGCAGTTTGCTGCATACCGCATTAAGGCCTTCAACTCTGCAGCAGCTTCTGATGCAAAGAATGGCGTAACCACCTTTGAAGCCTTTTATACCGACTACTATAAATATCCCGATGCAAATGCTGCTACTGGCGGCACCGCTCCGGGTAAGATAACGCTGGCTCACAGTGGTGGTACGGCCACATCTTCTTACTGGAACTACTCCAAGGGTGTCGGTGTCGGCAATACTGCCGGTGCAGGAACCTATGGTATTGGCTCCAAGCATACCGGTGGTAATATTGTTTACGGTGCTACGAATGTGACGCCGTCGGTCACTGAAACCAACACCTCTGCTGCAGAAGGTACAGCATTTGCTGATGGCGATCGCCCTGCTACAGGAGCTGTTCTGTAATACAGAACAACATTCTGTGTTGATTTTTCAAGAGGGGGTGGAGTTTATCTCCGCCCCCTTTTTGATTACAAACTGAGGAGACCACACGTGGAGCTTATTGGTATATCCAAGGAATATATTCGAGGCGAGCCTGTGCTGAGCAGTGTTGAATATTCACTGGACCGGAAGCAGATATACGGATTGCTTGGTGTCAACGGGGCAGGGAAAAGCACCCTGATAAAAATTATTGTTGGGCTTGTAAAAGCCAGTAGCGGAACAGTTAAAGCAAAGGATGCATCGTTAATCAGTTTCCTGCCTGAGCATCCCTACCTGCCGGTAGATATGACGGCTCTGCAGGTTGTTTCATTTGCCTGCCGCATGCGCGGTGAAAACGATATAGAAAAGGCCAGAGCACTGCTGGATGCGGTTGGCCTGAAACAGGCAGCCTGGGAGAAAAAGATTCACACTTTTTCAAAAGGGATGCGCCAGCGAACCGCCATTGCCTATTGCCTTGCCGGAAATCCAGGCTGGATGATCCTGGATGAGCCCATGAGTGGCCTGGATGCCATGGGACGGGCACACATCCTTGATCTGCTGAAGCAGTATCACAACAAGGGGTGTGGCCTGTTTATGTGCAGCCATATTGTTACAGATATTGCGCGCCTGTGTGATCATGTCTGTATTATGGCAAAGGGTAAAATTTGTGAAGCCATGCCGATAACAGAGCATTCAATGGCAGAAGCCGAGCTTATGGAAGATCGGCTCGCATTCTGGAGTGAAAATGCTTCGGGCTAACAGCAGCAGGCTGATTTTTGAGCTTTCCCGCTTTACGCTGGTTGAAATCATACAAAGCAGAGTGTTTCGGCTGCTTATTGGCGGCAGCCTGCTGATTCCTCTCATTGCGGTGGTTATCGCCAGCCTGTTTATGGCCGATGTGGGCAAGGTTTATCTGGATGTCACACTCTCCGGCGCCCATTTTGTTTCAATGGTTTTCACACTGTTTATTGCTGCCTCGCTGCTGGCCAAAGATATTGATCAGCGTATCTGCTATATCATTTTATCGGCACCGATAAAACGGCATGAGTATATTCTGGCACGATATGCCGGCTTATCAATTGCCTTTGCTATTCTGGCCCTGACACTGACCATCACCGCTTACATCGGGGGATATTTTTATATCGGAACCCTGCCGGAACTCTACCAGTCAGGCTTTTCTGTAATCATGATCCCGATGATGTTTTTTTATATTTTCTTTCAATATCTGTCGCTGATAAGCGTGGCTGTATTTTTCTTTTCCTGGGCCACAGGAACAGCCGAAATTCTTCTTTTCACCTCTTCGGTCATACTGTTTTCGTGGGCATTCCCTCCTGTGCTGGCAGCACTGCAGACAGAAGAGCTTGCAAGCCAGACCCCGCAATTCCTGAGCCGCCTTATAGAGGTAATTTATCAATTTCTGCCGCACTTGAACGGCAGCGACTTCGCCCTCTCTATTGCGCACTCTCTGCATATTAATGTTAAGGATCTGCTGCTATATATGCTGGAGCACTCGGCATACGCAGGCATTGCGCTTGTACTGGCACTGCTTCTCTTTAAAAGGAGGGATCTGTGAACTCTTTTACAGCAGAGCATAGGTCCCCGTACTTCTTCCTGGGACTTTTTCTGGTCTGCCTGTTTGCCGCACGCACTGATGGGCTGGATAACCGCCACGCGACTGCGGAGCGATGGGGAAGCCCTGCTCCGGTTTTACTGGATCTTTCACTCGCAGGACCGCTAAGGGGGCTGGCATCCGATTTCGACGTGCTGACCGTTTTTTCAATATACCATGCCGCGAGCCAGGAACAAAAGAGCCGGGGCAGCACAGAGCTCTGGCCTGTCATGGCCGCCTATCTGCAGAGGGCTCAGGAGATGGATCCCCGGTTTTTCGATGTCTACAGGCTCTCCGGAGCACTGCTGGCCTATGATGCGAAGATGCCACATCTCGCCGTACAATTGCTTCAGAGAGGTGCCGAGCAGCTTGAAGACAATTGGGAGTTGCCGTTTATTGCCGGCTTTCTTGCATATGATCAGCTTAAAGACAACAGCCTTGCCTACAGCCTGATGAAAGAGGCGGCCTTAAGACCGGGCACTCCCCCCCTAACGGTACATCTTGCAGCAAGATTTCTGGCTAAAGACGAAGGCAACAGTGCCGGCATCGCTTTTTTACAAACCATGATCGAACTTATGCCCGAGGGTTATCATGCAGGATTAAAGCAGCGCATCTCAGAGCTGCAAGGGAGCCAGCAATGAGAAAAGAGAGTGCCGGCTTTACACTGATTGAGTTGATGATTGTTGTCGCCATACTTGGAATTCTGGCAGCAATAGCATCGGTTCAATTTAGCGCCTATCGAATGAAGGCATTCAACGGTGCCAGTGTGTCGTCCGTACGCGGCCTTGAGCTGGCACAGGCCGGATTTTATACCGAATATTTTATATATGCTCCTGTATCTATTGCTGATCAGGCAAATGGCCTGATCAACAAAGCCGTTGCACTGCCTGGCGGTGGAACCGCACCTTTTATCCTCTCCTACTCAGATAAAATAAAAACCGTATCCAAAACATCTTCCAACCCGTCTTCTATGGTCATTGTTGGCAAGCACGATGGTGGTGACCGGCTGATCGGTGTAGATTCAGATTCACCCGGAACCAAATTCTCCCTTAAAAGCGGCTCGACTACGGATGCAGATGCACCTGCATCAACTTCAGGTGATGACCTCTCATCATGGCCATTTCAATAGTCAGCCGGTGTTCAGCCAAATAAAGTGAACCCAACCCGCCCAGACTTCGCGGCGTCTCAAAACCCTTCTTTAGCCTATGCCGGTGCTATTCTGGCATTTGCATCGCCACTGCTGGCACCATACCTCATTAACCCGCAACCTCTCCCCTTTTACATCGTTCCTGCGTGTTTTTGCCTCTTTCTGGCCGCCATTTTCTTCAGACGAAAAAACCTTCTGCTGCCAGGGCATTATACATTGCTCCTGCTTGCCTTTTTTGCTTCCCAGTCAATGCTCTATCTATACGGGTATATTCACAGCCCCGAAAACTGGATATCAGGTCTGGCGCTTATCTCAGTTTCTGCAATCACCTTTCTAACCGCGGGCAATCATGGCCCTTCAAAGAAACTGGCAGCCGGATTCATCGCAACTGCATTTATATGGAGCGGTCTGGGAGTGTTCGTATGGCTGGGTGGCAATGACGGAAATGCTCTCCATTTCGGCTTATGGGCCCTCACAACAGATGCACAGATAAAGCCAAGCGGCCCTTTTACAAATGGCAATGTGTTCGGAATCATTTCTGCCTGTGCATGGGCCATAGCCGTATGGCAGTGGCTTCAGGTGAAAAACAGCAACTGGCTCTGGCTGGCTCCGGTGTGCTTTTTCTGGTACATGATTGTACTGAGCATGTCACGTGGTACATGGGTGGCACAAGGCGTGATCATCGTTCCAATAATTTTCTGGATTTGGAAACAGAGACGGTCATCGCTGCTCCCGTTTATCCTGGCTGGAGTTCTGGCATGGAGTGCCGCCTCCATAACCGTCTCCGAAATATACCCATCCAGTCATGTTAACATTACGGAGCGGTTTGAGACCTCAGCCACGTACGGTTTTGCCGGGAGGATCATACTTTGGGCCAGTGTATGGGAAGTCTGGAAGGAGTCTCCAATGCTCGGTGTTGGTATTGGCAACCTGGGAGGCCACTATCTTGATGGGCAGTCTCAGGCGCTTCAATGGCTTGATCCGGAATATCATGGGCTAAAGCAGACAACCAGTGCGCACAACACACTTCTGCAATTAATGGCTGAGTCAGGCGTCATCGGATTGGCTATCTGGATAACCATTACAGTGCTGCTCATACAGCTGTGCTGGTTATACCGCCACCACACGCTTTCCCTTCGCTGGGCTGCACTGAGCTGTGCTGTGATGTTATGGGTACAGGGGCTTTTCAATATATCCATGTCAGAGCCTTTTCCCCTGTTGCTTTTTTCTCTCATGCTGGGCTGGTCCGCAGCCCCCCTGCTCAGAAAAAGTAAAAAGTTCAAGATCCCGGGAAAGGCTCTGTCATTTTTCATGGTCGGCTGCTT
This sequence comes from Mariprofundaceae bacterium, assembly GCA_021734365.1. GTDB lineage: Bacteria > Pseudomonadota > Zetaproteobacteria > Mariprofundales > Mariprofundaceae > WSZY01. Next base: position 5,627 of record JAIPJD010000082.1, read on the forward strand.
TGTTGTGCTGACCACTGCCGCATTTGGCACAGCGCAGGCCTGGATGAATTTTGAAACATGGCTGTCTCTTGAACAGCAGCATCCGGCAAAGGGAAGCCTGGCTGTGAAACTGATTCAGCGAAGTGACATAATGCCCTACGTCGTAGAAACCTCTGCCAGGGACTTTATAACCGATTCCAGCAAAATGGACACTGTCGGAAAAATGCAGCCCTTTATTGAGCAGGCGCTGGCGTCCCAGCAGCGCCCCCTGCTTCTGGAGGAACTGTTTTTTGCCCAAGTGGTAAACAGTGAACTGGAACAGGCCTGTCGAACCGGCAGGTTTATTCAAAGTCAGAAATGGAAAGAGATCAAAAATAACGTGCTATATCAACAAGCATGTCGTGGTGAAAACTTTCTCATTACCGGTCAGTAGAAGAGAGCTCCCATCTTGGCCGGACATCCCACTCTGCCGGCACAGGCATGGCAACCATCTGATTCAGAAACCCCGCATAACAGATCATCGCTGCATTATCCGTGCAGTATTTTGCCTGCGGCAAATAGATTTCTATGCCCCGGTTTTCTGATTCCTGAGTCAACATGGAACGCAGACAACGGTTTGCAGCAACACCACCGGCAATAACCAGAGATTTTACTCCCTCCTGATCACAGGCCCTGACACTCTTATTGACCAGAACCTCACATATGGCGGTTTCAATGGAGGCGGCCATATCGGCACGATCCTGATTCGACAACACTCCATGGCTTTTTACCGCATACATCACAGCTGTTTTCAGTCCTGAGAAACTGAAGTTCAGATTATCTCTGTTTAGCATGGGGCGAGGCAATTTAAATCGTTTCCCATCACCATGCTCAGCCAGCTTTGAGATTTCGGGGCCACCCGGATAGGGCAGATCAAGCAGTCGTGCAGACTTATCAAAACACTCCCCGGCCGCATCATCGATGGTCTGGCCTGCAATCCGATACTCCCCAATCGCATCCACACGAACCAGCATGGTATGACCACCGGAAACCAGCAGCGTCATAAACGGAAAATCGGGCAATCCATTCTCAGCAAGGCCCGCTGCCAGCAGATGCCCCTCCATATGATGAATTGGAATCACAGGAATAGTGTTAACAGCTCCCAGTGCCCGTGCATAGGAAGCCCCCACCAGCAATGCGCCCATCAAACCGGGGCCGGCAGTGACAGCAATGGCATCAATATCCATCCAGCCACAGTTCGCTTCTGCCATCACCTCTTCAACCATAATCGGGAGAGCACTCAAATGCTCTCTGGAGGCCACCTCCGGAACCACGCCGCCAAAACGGGCGTGCGTCTCAATCTGGGACATAATCTGCTCTGAAAGCAGACGCCCCTTTCCACTGGCTCTGTCTCCCTCAAAGAGAGCAACTGCCGTCTCATCACAGGATGTCTCGATTCCTAATATACGCATAATTTTTTCAACTTTATTCACTTCCAAAACTGTCCGGCATCCAGATGCCTATATATCTCCGACACGTTGCACTCGCAGACAATGGCACAGCCGGCAGGATAACCTCAAAGAGTAATGATATGTATAACCAATCATTATGTGACTGATAACACAGATTGCTGTTCTGTTATTTCACAGGCTCTCGCTCACTTTCATAGTCAGGAGATACCTATGCATGCATTAAAATATTATCTGGCCGTTCTGTTTATCTGTTTTGAGGCCTTCTCGGCCCACGCCGATGAAGCCATTTCCGTCAAACTGGGTTATGCCAGCCTCACTGCAACAGGCAGCGTCTCTGCAACGGCGTCGGGTATTCCGGGAACCACGCTTTCCGACACCACACTGGGACTTGATCGTAGCAACAATGTCACCGCAGAAGTGGCCCTTCAGCTTGGTGACGGACGCCTTACTGCATCCTATCTGCCTTTGAAATTCAGTGGTGCATCCACACTGGCCGCCCCCATCAACTTTAACGGACAAAACTTTACGGGAACTGTTACCAGCCAACTTAAAGCCGATATATTTGATGTTGGCTATACCTATTATCTGGTCAATATGGATGACCTCCCTTCCAGGTTACAGCTGGGTCTTGAAGCTTCTGTTAAATATATCCGTGCAGATACAATGCTTAGCGGTGTTGGAGCAACTCAAACGGCATCAGCAAATGTTCCGATCCCTGCCATTGGTGCCCGTGGCCGGGTTGCCATGGCCGATTTTATCGGCCTCTCCGGTCGCATTGGTTATATCGGTTATGCTGGCAATCGCCTTCTTGATATTGATACCCAGATTGAATTTTCCCCGATACCAACACTTGGTATCTATGGCGGCTATCGTTATCTGGATACCAAAGTTGACTCATCCGGTGTTTTCGTGGACATGCAATTTGCAGGGCCCTACGCCGGTGCATTCTTCAGATTCTAAAGGCTGCTAAACACTTCCAGCGGCCCGCCTGCGGGTCGCTGGAAGCAGGCTCAACTAAAGCTCCACAACTGCGGCTACCGCAAACCACTTTGCCTGACACAACGGATCATTTTAAATCATGGATATCCCCAACAGAATCCAAAGTCTTTACTCTTCATAATCCTTGTAATTTCAATAGGTTCTGCTATTCTGCTCGTGTAAAAGATTCTTTTTTGCGCCTAACTTGCGCCTGGAGGCTTTAATGTCGCGCATATTTATTCTCTGCTTTGCCATGCTCATCGGTAGCCCCATGGCATTTGCTGTGACACTGGAACCCACGGCGCCTGCCGCCGAAGAAGTGACCCCTGAAGAGGCC
>JAIPJD010000083.1 GCA_021734365.1 Mariprofundaceae bacterium
GCAAGCAGATTGAGCTTGATTTATGGTCGGGCTGGGCCGAAGTCGATGCCTTGATGCAGCGTGATTATCCCGAGGTTGAGCCAATTATTTTGGTGCATGGCTGGAATGGCGACGAATTTACATGGCCGGAAGCCAGGAAGCTGAAAAAAGTTGAGGAGAAGCTCGGACGGGATATTTATTATTTTAATTTTCGTACCGGAGCATTTCCGAATCGCTACCCGCCTTTAGAGGCTCTGGAAGAGTATCTTGAACGCTTTATCAAGGGCTTCGATCATGTTGATATTGTCGCTCACAGCATGGGCGGATTATTGGTGCGGCAATTTCTCGCACACCACCCCGATCACAACGTTCGACGACTGCTGCTGCTATCGGTGCCCAACTTTGGAGCATCGGCGGCTGGCTTTTTGACGCAGTTTTCCTCTATCAGTGCTACCGGTAATGCACAGGCTCAGGAAATTGAGCCGGGGAGTGATTTTTTGTGGCATCTCAACAGTTTAGGGGGGAGTGAAATGGAAGGTGTTGAAGTACTTAATGCCTATGCACTGCCCGATGGAATTTTAGATCGTGATGTAGTGGTTGACCCCGCCACTGCCTGGTTGCCCTGGGTGGCCAATGTCACGGTCGCAGGTGATCATCACGTATTGGCCAGACGTCTTGATGAATTTTCATTTATTCAGACTTTTCTGTCTGAAGGGGCACTTCCTGAAAATCTTGCCGGGCAGCCTGAGGGCCGGGAGATCTGGTTGCGGGTATCCAGAGCCGGAGGTGGGCAACTTCGTTTTGCCAACGAGTTCGTTAAACAATTTGATCCTGCTGGCCGGCCCGTGCGCGGCAATGTTTCAATATGTTGCGAGAAGCAGAGTTCTCTTTATGACCAGCGCGTTACTACCGTTATTGTTAAAGATGTCTGGAAAGGGCAATCACTGGAGTTGATGGACCGATCGACATCACCACCTGTGACCATTCGATTTCGCGTGCCCGGCCATCTGCCGCACCCTGTCAACTTGATTAATTTTGAGGTTGGAGGGAAAAAAGATGGCAGCCTGCCACTGGAAACGACTTCCTCTAAGGGTGAGTAGCCTGGGGAATCCCGCGCCGGGCTAATTCATCAGCGTGTTCATTTTCAGGGTGGCCCGCATGACCTTTGATCCACTGCCATGTTACCTGATGTTTGGCGGCCAGCGCATCAAGCTCCTGCCAGCGTTCAAGGTTGGAGACCGGTTTTTTTCCTGCTGTCTTCCAGCCCTTCTTTTTCCAGTTGTGAATCCATTCACTCATCCCCTGCACAACATACTTCGAATCAGAGTGAATGGTAATATTGCATCGCTGGTTCAAAGCTTTTAGTGCTTCAATGGCTGCCTGAAGTTCCATTTGCTGATTGGTTGTGGCCGGCTCACCGCCGGAGAGTTCCTTCTCATGGGCTCCCATACGCAGCAGTACACCCCATCCGCCGGGGCCGGGATTGCCGGAGCAGGCGCCATCGGTAAAGGCATGGACTTCAGGAAGTGATTTCATCTGCCAAGTTTATCCTTGAACGGGGGCAATGTCAGGAGATGCTTGCTGTAAAACCATAAGGTGAATTCGGCCTTTGGACGAAGAGAGGATACCCTGGGGTGCAGAGATTCAAAGAGGGAATCAACCGCCTGAATTCCCTGTGCTCTGTGTTTCTGTTTCCACAATGTCTGAAGGTTGCAGATGCACTGTTCGTGTCGGGAAAGCAAACTCCACTTCCAGCTTCTCCAATAGTTCCATAATCTGCATATTCACCTCCTGACGAATCTGTAAATACTCCTCCCAATGTGTTGTATTGGTGAAGTAGTAGAGGAAAATGGAGAGTGAAGAATCTTCAAACTCATCAAACTTGACCAGCGAGAACTCCTGATCAACGCCGATATGGGACTTCAGGATATTTTCAATGCCTGTGATTGCCTGCTGCATCTGCGCTGGCGTTGTGTCATAGGTAACGCTGATCCGTATCTTCACCCGCCGTTTTGGCCTGGCATCAATATTATCAATCACCATGTTTGCCAACATGGAGTTGGGAACGTTCACCACTGTTTTGGCAAAGGTGCGGATGCGCGTGGAGCGGAAACCGATCTCTTCGACCACGCCTTCAAACTCGCTGGTTTTGATCCAGTTACCAATGATGAAGGGTCGATCAATCAGCAGCATGATAGAGCCGAAGACGTTGGCAATCGTATCTTTGGCAGCCATGGCCACGGCAATGCCACCGATTCCGAGAGAGGCGATGAGCCCGGAAACGGAGTAGCCCATGTTCTGGGCCACGACCAGGACGCCGGTCAGAATAAGGAAGATTTTCAGGGTTTTGGCAACAAAAGGTACCAGCTGGTCATCCAGAGCTGATGTGGATTGAGCGGCACGGGCGGAAAAGTAGGCACCGAAACCATCAACAAGCCGCCATATGAACCACGCACCAAGGATAATGGAAACAACCCGCCCGGCATAATTAGCAAACGGAACCAGCGGAAACACTTCAACCGGTGGGTTTAACAGATGCACGGTCATCAACAGGCCAATCACCAGAATCAGCCATTCTACCGGTTTTCCGGCAGCAGCCAGAAGCACGTCATCAAGTTCAGTATCTGTGCGTGCTGCAATACTATGAGTCAGTGCGTGAAAACCGCGCACCACAAGCCGCTGCGTAACGATGACCAGAAACAGGGCAACAGCAGCCAACAGCCAGCGTGTGGCTGCTATATCAAGAAGTGTCCAGTTTTGTACAGAGTTCCACAACTCGCTCATGATCAGTCCTCTCAATGTTGACGAATTATCCCGTCATTTCTATCATGTAGAATGATAACTGGAGCATGGAATGAGTGATTCACCTTTGCAAGACCTGATTGAGGATGAGAGCGCCATGCGGCTGCTGATTGGCAGGCGTGTAAACTATATTGAGCAGGCCTATGTGATTACCGACTATGTTCCGGATGAAGACCTTATCATTCTCTCTGCAGACGGAGAGGAGGATCATCAGGAAGACAGCTATGGCCGGACAACCCGCCTGGTACCCAAGCAGCAGGAGCTCCGGTTCCGTGATGCGGAGGGGCATCCCACCAATATCTGGGAGGAGCTCTCTTTTGTGGATGGCCCGTTACAGGGCTAAGGCGTATTCGCAATCTATTTAAGAGATCACCAGCTGGTTGATGGGGCTACGGCATCTGTCAGTTCGATTTTCTTATCTTCGCGCCAGAGAAGCCAGGCACGTGGAGCTCCGCCTAAATCGATACGCAATCTGAACGACTTTCTCTCCATGTTCATTGTTTCAAAACGCAGATCGGCAAACTCAAGGGCCTCTTCGCTGTGGCTGATCAGCACCGGAAAACGTGCAAACCATCTGTAGAAGGCGATGCCGGGCAGGTGGGAGATATTATCCACCCCTCCCATGGCGGGGAGTTCCTGCCACTGAATGCCTGAGGCAGTCTGATTATATGCAAACTGATTAACCAGAGTGTCCTGAAAAAGAACGGCACTGCCTGAAAACTCCGGAAAGAAATCGATAACAGTGCGACTCTCCTTCAGCGGATAGCTGGCAACAAGCATCCAGCGAAACGGGGAGAAGGGTTGTGGCAGAGCATTTACATGCACAGCTTCCGGGTGTTGCTGGCGAGTCAAAGCCACTGCTTTTTCATGAAAGATAAGTGTTGTGGTCAGATAGATTCCTGTCAGCAGCAGTGATGAGATGCCGAGCAATCGAACATGGCTTTTAAACAGGAGCATCATGGCAAGAGGTAGCAGAAGCAGTGCCGAGAATATGGGGTCAATAATAAAGAGCAGGTCGAGACTGGCTCGCATATCTGAGAAGGGGGCCACTGTCATGGTGCCAAACGAGGTGATCAGATCAAGAAAGATATGTGCCAGCAGCGCTGCACCGATCAGCCATGGCATACAAGGTTGTTGCTCTCTCTGGAGAGGAAGGAGGCTGTAGATCAGCCATGACCATATCGGTAACATGAGGAATGAGTCGGTGATGCCCCGATGGTGGCGAAGGTAGGTGGTGTCAGAGATGAACTTCAGCAGGTAGTCGATGTCGGGAAGCATTGCGACAGCGGCCAGCAGCCAGACATATCGATGCGGGATGGGTGATTTCGGAAAGCTGCGCGCCAGAATGGCGCCGCTCAGGCCGTGGGTGAACGGGTCCATTACTGAATCTGCCGAATAATTTTAAGCCAGTTGTGACCGGGAGTAATCGCTCCGCCTGTAACGGCATGCGTAGCTCCGGTGACTGCGGGAACTGTATTATTCTCTCCTGCCAGTGTGTTTCTCGCCAGCAGTGCAAAACAGACAGCCTCCATTGCTTCAGGAGGAATATCGATCTCATGGGTGGTGCTCACATTGGCCGGAGCCAGCAGCCTGGCGAGTCGTTTGGTAAGATAGCCATTGAGAGCGCCACCACCACAGAGATACCAGTCAGCAGGTGCTTCAGGAAGAAAACGACAGCTCTCAGCAATGGTGATGGCTGTGAACTCCGTTGCGGTCGTCATGCGATCAGCATCTGTGATCTCCGGCCATCCCAGAATTTTATCCACCATCTCGCTGCCAAAGGCTTCCCTGCCGGTTGATTTTGGCGGCCTGCGTTTAAGATAGGGGTGATTGAGCAGTTCTGTCATAAGGGTTTCATTCAGGTTGCCTGTGGAAGCAAGTTCTCCATTCTCATCATATGCATTACGCCCATCACTTAGAGACAACATGACGGCATCCATAAGTATGTTGCCGGGGCCGGTATCAAAACCGAGCAGGCCTTTATTATATATATAGGTAATATTGGCGATGCCGCCAATATTAAGAATCGCAACAGGCTGGTCTGAGCTTCCGTAGAGTTCACGGTGCACAAAAGGTACCAGAGGAGCGCCCTCGCCACCGGCAGCGATATCCCGCCGGCGAAAATCTGAGACCGTAGTGATGCCGGTCATCTCAGCGATGGTTGCCGCGCAGCCGATCTGCAGGGAGAAGGGATGAGATCCATCCACACCTTTTGGCCGATGACGAATCGTCTGCCCGTGTGATCCGATTGCGACGATGCTGTCCGCTGAAATTCCTGAGGCTTTGATGCTCCGGTTGGCAGCATCAGCAAAGGCCTTTCCCAGGGCACGATCCAGTGCACCTAAGGCATCAATTTCATCAACGCCGGGTTCAGCAAGCCGGAGAATGGGTTCGCGAAGCTTCTGCGGCATCGGATATTCACAGAAGTAAATCAGCTTTGGCCTTTGCTCTGAACAGTCGACAATAGCGATATCAATGCCGTCTGCAGAGGTGCCGGACATGATGCCCATGAAATAGATCGGTTGCTGCATTGCCACAGCATAGCCGCTGATGAGTGGAACGTCATACCATTGTAGATTGCCTGATATATATTTCCGTGCTGGTATCGACGGATTCACCGCGTACCATTCAGGGAATTGTTTGATTCGTAAAAAGCCATTCATGGTCTTTTTACTTTTGCGGAAAGCGAAAAGTGTCATTTTCACTTTCCTTACAAATCTCTGCATTCGATGAACGCATTGATTTGCGTGCCTTCCATGGCACGTTAATGACTTCAAGAAGTCATTAAATCTGAATCGGGGTTGTTATGAATATTCAGGAACAGATGGAACTGCTGTCTCGTGGCACTTTGGAGATTCTTCCCGCCGGCAGCCTGGAAGCGAAACTGAAGCAGGTGAAGAAGGAGGGGCGGCCACTACGAGTGAAGGCCGGGTTTGACCCGACAGCACCCGATCTGCATCTGGGCCATACCGTGTTGATCGAAAAGCTGCGGCAGTTCCAGCATTGCGGCCATCAGGTGATTTTCCTGATTGGTGACTTTACCGGCACCATTGGTGACCCGACCGGCAAGAATGAAACCCGCCCGCCCCTGACTCATGATGAAGTGCTGCTCAATGCCGAAACCTATAAGGAGCAGGTGTTCAAAATTCTTGATCCAAAACAGACGGAGGTGCGTTTCAATTCCGAGTGGCTGGGGAACCTCACAGCAGCTGATCTGATTCGTATTGCCGGCAAGGCAACCGTAGCCCGCATGCTGGAGCGCGATGATTTTGAAAAGCGTTACAAGGGAGGCCAGTCCATTGCTATTCATGAATTTCTCTATCCGCTGGTGCAGGGCTATGATTCTGTGGCGCTCGACGCTGATGTGGAGCTGGGCGGCAATGATCAGAAATTCAACCTGTTAATGGGGCGTCAGCTGCAGGAGGCGTATGGCAAGCCACCGCAGGCCGTTCTTACCATGCCGCTGCTGGAAGGTCTGGATGGCATCAACAAAATGTCCAAGTCACTGAACAACTATGTTGGTGTGGCCGAGCCTGCCAAAGAACAGTTTGGCAAGCTGATGAGTGTTTCAGATGAACTGATGCTGAAATATTACGAACTACTCACAGATGTGGACTTGAAAGTGATCAAATCAATGCACCCGATGGAGGCCAAGAAACAGATGGCCGCCAGGATCGTGGAGCGCTTTCACGGTGAAGGCGCAGGTCTGATAGCCCGCGAGGGTTTTGAGAGTCAGTTTGCCAGGAGTGAGGTTCCGGATGATGTTCCTGAGGCAACGCTGCCGGCAGAAGATGGGTCACTGTGGATTGTTCGCGCACTGTCAGAGTCCGGGCTGACCGCATCCAATGGTGAGGCGATACGTATGATCAGGCAGAATGCACTATCTGTAGATGGTGAAAAAATCAGCGATAAAGATTATCAGCTTAATCCCGGTGGCCCCTATCTGATCAAGCTCGGGAAACGCAGGTTTATCAACCTTTCTGTTGAGGGTTAAAAACAGTTCATCACAAAGGTGTTGACGCACTGAAAACCGGCGCTAATGTTCGCCGCCCTTCGCAGGACATAGTGGCCTCAGGTCGAACATGATTTGAAGCCGCAAATGGAAGCGAAAATTAGAAGGTTGACACCTTTGATGGCGGGCTTATAGTTCGCCGCCCGCAGCCAGAGAGCGCAAGCAGATGGCCGCGGATTTGTTCTTTACAATTAGTAGTTTTTATTTGAACTGTGGACGCATTGAGTCTCTTCCATCTTTGATCGGATCGGCTTTGATTGCGTAAACAGTTCAGCAATGAACGCAAACGTTTATACAATTGAGTTGATCTATGTGATCAAGTTGGGATCATTTATTAAATTAAAAACTTTCTTTGGAGAGTTTGATCCTGGCTCAGAACGAACGCTGGCGGCGTGCTTAACACATGCAAGTCGAACGGTAACAGGGACTTCGGTCCGCTGACGAGTGGCGCACGGGTGAGTAACGCGTGGGTATCTGCCTATTAGTGGGGGACAACTTGGAGAAATCCAAGCTAATACCGCATAATCTCTACGGAGGAAAGCGGGGGATCTTCGGACCTCGCGCTGATAGATGGGCCCGCGTCTGATTAGCTAGTTGGTAAGGTAATGGCTTACCAAGGCGATGATCAGTAACTGGTTTGAGAGGATGATCAGTCACACTGGAACTGAGACACGGTCCAGACTCCTACGGGAGGCAGCAGTGGGGAATATTGCACAATGGGCGCAAGCCTGATGCAGCGACGCCGCGTGCGGGAAGAAGGCCTTAGGGTTGTAAACCGCTTTCAGATGGGAAGAAGGGATGAGAGTTAATAACTCTCTGACTTGACGGTACCATCAGAAGAAGCACCGGCTAATTTCGTGCCAGCAGCCGCGGTAATACGAAAGGTGCAAGCGTTGTTCGGATTTACTGGGCGTAAAGCGAGTGTAGGTTGTTTATTAAGTCGGATGTGAAATCCCGGGGCTCAACCCCGGAACTGCATTCGATACTGATAGGCTAGAGTTCGGGAGGGGTAAGCGGAATTCCGTGTGTAGCAGTGAAATGCGTAGATATACGGAGGAACACCTGAGGCGAAGGCGGCTTACTGGACCGATACTGACACTGAGACTCGAAAGCGTGGGTAGCAAACAGGATTAGATACCCTGGTAGTCCACGCCCTAAACGATGTCAACTAGCCGTAGCGGGTATCGACCCCTGCTGTGGCGAAGCTAACGCGATAAGTTGACCGCCTGGGGAGTACGGTCGCAAGATTAAAACTCAAAGGAATTGACGGGGGCCCGCACAAGCGGTGGAGCATGTGGTTTAATTCGACGCAACGCGAAGAACCTTACCTGGGTTTGACATCCTTGGAATTCTCTAGAGATAGAGAAGTGCCTTCGGGAGCCAAGTGACAGGT
>JAIPJD010000084.1 GCA_021734365.1 Mariprofundaceae bacterium
GAAGCACCTTTCGCATCATGGCCTCTCCTGCCCGGATGTGATGGTGCAGAAGGGTGGTGAGCTTATCTTCAGCACCCATTGCATGAAGGGGTGCTTTATCTCATGCCTTCCGGGACGTACGCTGGATGCGTTGAACATGGCCCAGTTAAGGTCATCCGGCAGGGCTTTGGCACAGCTGCATCTGGCCGGAAAAGATTTTGACGAACACCGGAGCAATCCGACCGGCACTGACTGGTTGCTGGACACCATCGACGGCATGATGGGTGACGTTCAGCAGAAGTATGGTGAAGGATCAGCACAACTGCTGTATGACGAAATGAATTTCCAGCAGGACCATAAGTTTGATCTGCCGAAAGGTGTTATTCATGGCGATCTCTTTGTTGATAACATCCTTTTCGAGGCTGACGAGGTAAGCGGCATTATCGATTTTTATTATGCCCACGATGCGGCTTATGCAATGGATATCGCCATCTCACTCAATGCGCAGGCGGTGTTGCTTGGCAAAGACGACAAGGCCCGTATGCAGGCGTTTATGGATGGTTATGAATCGCTTCGTCCGTTATCCGAAGCTGAACAGAAAGCGTTGCCTGCCTTATTAAGACTTGGCGCACTCCGCTTCTGGGTCTCACGCCTCTACGATGCGCTCTATCCGCGCGGCGGGGCGATGACACAGACCAAGAACCCTGAGGAGTACCGCAAGAAGCTGGTTCTTCATCGAAGTCAAAGCCATTAACCACAAAGGCACTAAGGCACCAAGAAGACTATTTTTTTACTTTGTGCCTTAGTGCCTTTGTGGTTAGTTCATTCAATCACTTGATCAGTAGGGCGTTGACCCTGCGGACAAAACCGGCCGGATCATCCGGCAGGGCGCCTTCGGCCAGCAGCGCCTGATCAAGGAGGACGGATGAGAGATCGGCAATCAGCTCCTTCTTCCTCGCTTTGGTCAGACGTTTTACCAGCGCATGATCCGGATTGATCTCAAGGATCGGTTTTGCACCCGGGGCATTCTGGCCCAGCTGCTTCAGAATACGATCCATGTTGCCGCTCATGTCGAACTGATCGGCAACCAGACAGGCCGGGGACTCAGTCAGGCGGTTGGTGACACGGACATCTTTCACCCGGTCGCCCAGAGCTTCTCTGATCTTCTCAACAGCAGGCCCGGCACTTTTCGCCTTCTCCTCCTGCTCTTTGGCATCTTCCTCGGCGCTCTTACCGTCAGAGGCGATGCCGGAGAGATCAACCTCACCTTTGGCGACTGATTGCAGTGATTTGCCATCAAACTCATACAGGTTTGATGTGAGCCATTCATCAATCCGGTCAGAGAGCAACAGAACCTCGACACCTTTTTTGTGAAAGAGCTCAAGATGCGGACTTCCCTTGGCGGCAGCCAGGCTTTCGGCAGTGATATAGTAGATTTTCTCCTGCCCCTCTTTCATACGGCTGACATAGTCGGCAAGCGATACTTTCTGCTCATCGGACTCTGTGGAGGAGAAACGCAGCAGCGCTGCAATCTTCTCTTTGTTGGCGATATCCTCAATCACACCCTCTTTGATGGCATTGCCGAATTCTCCCCAGAAGGTTGCGTAATCCTCAGGCCTCTCTTTGGCCATATCCCCAAGCAGGGACAAAATCCGTTTGGTGGCTCCCTTCTTCATCGCATCCATAACAGGACTCTTCTGCAGGATCTCACGCGATACGTTGAGTGGGAGATCATTGCTGTCCATGACACCACGGACAAAACGGAGATAGCGGGGCAGCAGCTCTTCATTGGCCTCCATGATGAACACACGTCGCACATAGAGCTTTACACCATGTTTGGCTTCAGCCTGCCAGAGATCAAACGGGGCATTTTTTGGCAGGTAGAGCAGAAGCGTATATTCATATTTGCCTTCAAGCTTCTGGTGGATATGAGCCAGAGGCTCTTCAAAATCATGGGAAACATGCTTGTAGAAGTTGTTGTACTCCTCTTCACCCAGCTCGGATTTCGGGCGCGTCCAGAGGGCGGATGCCTGATTAACGGTTTCGATCGCAGGTTCGGAGACTTCGCCATCTTCTGTCGCGGCAGCTTCACCGAGCATACGGATCGGGAAGGGGATGTGATCCGCATATTTATGAATGATTGAGTGCAGCCGGAATGCTTCCAGGAATTCATCGGCATCGTCACGCAGGTGCAGCGTGATTTCAGTTCCACGCCCGGGCTTCTCAATGGTCTCAATTGAATATTCACCATCACCGGCTGATTCCCAGAGTACGCCATGTTCACCGGTCAGGCCGGCACGGCGGGTGGTCAGGGTGACCTTGTCGGCGACAAGGAAGGATGAGTAGAAGCCGACACCGAACTGGCCGATCAGGTGTGCATCTTTCTCCTGGTCTCCGGTGAGCTGGCTGAAAAACTCTTTGGTGCCCGAGCGGGCGATGGTACCGATGTTTTCGATCACCTCATCACGATTCATGCCGATACCGTTATCACGGATGGTGATGGTGCGGGCCTCCTTATCAACACCGATAAACACATGCAGATCAGAGTCACCTTCAAACAGGGCGTCATCGGTGGTGGCCTCAAAGCGCAGCTTATCGGCTGCGTCGGATGCATTGGAGATCAGTTCACGCAGGAAAATCTCCTTGTTGGAGTAGAGCGAGTGGATCATCAGATCCAGCAGCTGTTTTACTTCAGTTTGAAAACTTAACGTCTCTTTGGTTTCAGTCATTCTATCCTCTCGGTATCTGTGAAGTGTTTTAAAAGATTTTACTCTATATGGGGATGTAGTTGCCGGATTTCAAGGTCTATCTTCTTTCTTTCTTGCGCGCACAAGAAAGAACCAAAGAAGTGCGCCCGGTATCTGACAGCCCTGCGGGTTCCCTCAACTGCGCATGAAAATGGGCGCGACGATGCTGCTTGATCCTATTTTCAGACTTGTCTCGGCAACTGCTCCATGCGTTGCTCTCGACAATTGCTCCTGCATTGTTCTACCTTCACCCGTCCATGGGCTCGTACCTCCTGCGTCTGACCCACATGGATGTGGGAAATGCGGAAGATTGTATGGAACAATCTCCGCCATGCAGTCGTCGGCAGCCAGCTGAACGGGAGTCAAACCCGGAACGTCTCACCCTTCGCAAGGATGGCCCGGGTTAAATCCCCGGCGGGGGACAGAGAATAAAAATATAATGAAAACTCTGTGGCTCTGGGTCTGAAGGTGAATCGCGCAGCGAGAGAGGCTCCCTCGGGGGACTGTGGTTAACTCTTATGCCTTAAAACGCTTGGGAAAGAGAAAGTCGATCGTTCGGCACGATACCGGCTTTAGGGATTTCCATGAATCGACATCAGTTTCGAAGATGACAATGGAACAGGTTGGCATGTTATCGATTTTCAGACTGCTCAAAACATTGGCGAGAACGGTGAGCCCCGGGTTGTGGCAAACCACAGCAATACGCTTAAAGCTGTCGTCCAGTGCCTGAACAGCATGGAGGATTTCTGCAGCCGAGGCGAGATAGAGGTCCCGGTTCTGTTCAATCCGCTCTTCCGCATAACCGATTTCATGACAGATAGTTTTTGCCGTGGTAATGGCTCGTTTGGCCGGGCTTGAAATCACCAGGTCAAAGTCGACACCTCTTTCTCCCAATATTTTTCCCATCTTCGGGGCATCCCGCGTGCCCCGGGAGTTCAGCGGCCTGTCAAAATCCGGGAGTTCCGGGTGGCTCCAGTCTGATTTGGCATGTCGAATAAGCGTAATAAGGCGTTTCATGGTGGCAGGGTATCAGCAGAGGTGATTATTTCCATAGATTGCGGATGTGTGCGGGATAGGATTGATCCCTGATGATAAACCTTCAAAAGAGTAATGATTATGTCTGATAGATCAAATCAGGCATTCCAGCGATCTAAACGATCCAGAAAGCCCGGGATAAGCTGGCTGAAGCCAAGACATGTCTGGCGTCACAGTAGAATTTCAAAGAAAGAGGCTCTCTTCTGGAAGCTATTTTTTTTCATAGTCCTTATCTTAACTACACTCTTTTTTGTAAAGGCATAGCGTTAACTGCCTCCGGGATGCAGACGAGACCTATGCAACGATTTCTATGATGAGAGTTCGGCGTGGCGGAAGCAGCTGATGAAATGGTCGTTAACCATACCGACTGCCTGCATGTGGGCATAGATGATGGTGGAGCCGACAAATTTAAAGCCACGCTGTTTCAGATCTTTGCTCAAGGCATCTGATTCAGGGCTGGTGGCAGGAACCTCAGACATTTCACGAAAGTGATTGATAATCGGTTTAAAGTTCACAAATCCCCAGATGTAGTTGTCAAACGTGCCGAACTCGCTCTGCACTTTGAGGAAGTGCT
Organism: Mariprofundaceae bacterium; assembly: GCA_021734365.1. Taxonomy (GTDB): domain Bacteria; phylum Pseudomonadota; class Zetaproteobacteria; order Mariprofundales; family Mariprofundaceae; genus WSZY01. The sequence goes on from JAIPJD010000084.1 coordinate 4,336, forward strand.
GCGCGTTGCTAATGGATGCTCTGATTTTCAGACGATTGCGGACGATACCTGCGTTATTCAACAGCTCCGCTATTTTCACCCCATCGTAGGCAGCTACCTTCACCGGATCGAAGTTATCATAGGCAGCCCGGTAGCCTTCGCGCTTGTTCAGAATGGTGCTCCAGCTCAAGCCTGCCTGCGCACCCTCCAGAATCAGGAACTCGAAATGTTTGCGGTCATCGTGAACCGGTACGCCCCACTCCTCATCGTGGTAGTCGCGGTAGAGCGCACTGCCCATACTCCACGGGCAGCGGTTGCCACGTTCCCGTTCAGACTGCGGCAAGCCGCCCATGACTGGTGTGGGTGATGCTGTTGTCTCCATTCAGGTAGACCAGTACGGGCTGAAAATGTTCGGCCTCTTTGGCCTCCAGTTCCGCATAGGTACAGATAATCAGAAGGTCGCCGGGGCTGGCCTTATGTGCTGCTGCCCCGTTTACACCGATGGTGCCTGAGCCACGAGGGGCTGTAATGGCATAGGTGGTGAAACGCTCACCATTGGCGACGTTGTAGATGTGCAACTGCTCGAACGGGAGTATATTGGCTGCATCGAGTAGATCCTGATCAATGGCACAGGAGCCTTCGTAGTCCAGTTCGGCGTGGGTAACCGTGGCGCGGTGCAGTTTTGATTTCAGCATAGTCAGCTTCATAACAGGGTCTCCGTAGCAGGCTCGATGATACGATCAGACTCACGATCAGTCGCATGCTCGAGCGGAATATTATCTATCAGGCGGGTGTTGCCAATTCTTGCGGCGATAAAAACGCGGCAGGGGGCATCAATGGTATTGGCTGTTTGTAGTGTGACAGCATTGCGAATCTCCAGATATTCGGGCGTGATACCTGCATCGGCAAGTCGTGCCTTACCCAGTTCGATCAGTTTGGAGCTTTGCGTTTCACCCTGCTCCAGAAGGTTCTGTATTGATTGCAGGGCTTCATGCAGACGCGGCGCCTTGCTTCGATCCTCAATGCTCAGATAGCGGTTACGGCTGCTCAGCGCCACACCATCGTTTTCTCTTAAGGTTGGTGCACCGATAATCTCTACGCCCATATGCAGGTCACTGACCATACGGCTGATAATGGCCAGCTGCTGCCAGTCTTTCTCGCCGAAAATGGCGATATCCGGCTGCACGATGTTGAAGAGCATGTTGACCACGGTGACTACGCCATTGAAATGGCCGGGGCGGGATGCGCCACAGAGGCAGCCATCCAGTTCACTCACCCTCAACGATACCTTGATACCATCGACAGGGTAGAGGTTGTGCGGGTGGAAGATGATATCGACACCCTCTTTTTCGCAGAGAGCCGAGTCCTGTTCAAATGTGCGCGGGTAGGCGTCGAAATCCTCATTCGGGCCGAACTGCATCGGATTGATATAGATGCTTACCACCACGATATCGGCAAGCCGCCTGGCCTTACGGATCAGGCCCAGATGCCCCTCATGCAGACAACCCATGGTGGGTACGAACGCAATACGTTCACGACCGCGAACAGGAGCAAGGGTTCGCCGAAGCTCTTCTGTGGTTTCGATGATATTCATTGTTCAGGGAATGTCCCTTTGCGCACGTCACCGGACCATGCGGCGATGGCAGTGGTGATCTGTTCCCGCAGGTTGGTGTAGGCCGGGGCAAAGGGCGGGTTTTTCCCGGAGAGGCCCAACAGATCGTGCCAGACCAGCACCTGAGCATCACAGCCCACACCTGCACCGATACCGACGGTTGGAACAGGCAGGGTTTCTGTAATGGTTTGTGCCAGTTCTGCAGGTACACACTCCAGGACCAGTGCTACGGCGCCTGCTTCAGCAACAGCTTTGGCATCTTCAAGAATTGCATCGTGCTCGGCCGGGTTATTCCCTCTGGGGCGATAGCTGCCGAACTTCTTTACCGATTGCGGGGTGAGGCCAATGTGTGCCACTACGGCAATGCCGCGATCCGAGAGAAAACGGATGGTCTCCGCCATCGGCACGCCGCCTTCAAGTTTCACGGCATCACAACCCGTCTCCTGCAGTACGCGCACGGAAGTTTCAAAGGCCTGCTCAGGTGATTGCTGATACGTGCCAAAGGGAAGGTCACAGACTACCCATGCTCCAGGTTTGTCAGAACAACCCGTGCCGCGAACCACGGCAGCAGTGTGGTGAATCATGTGATCAAGGGTGACAGGGATGGTGGAGTCAAAGCCCAGTGCCACCATGCCGAGGGAATCGCCAACAAGCAGCACATCGACACCGGCAGCTTCGGCGAGCCCGGCCGAAGCGGTGTCGTAGGCAGTCAGCCATACGGATTTTTCATTCGCTGCCTTCGCCTTTGCAAGCGTGGCCGCAGTGATTCTTTTGTTCATATCTTCCTTTCCGCTTCGGTCTGCTTTACACAGTACCGTCTTTCAGGATTTGCGAACTCTACCGGTTAAATTAATCGAGCGCCAACAGAGGTTGTTCTTCTTTTAATTTGGGCCATTGGTTGTAGCCAATGGTAGGGTTATTAGACTGATGATCCGGTATGAACTTTGATTCTAACCCGTTTATTTCTGACTCATCTTCAGATTCAAACAAAATCTCTTTACGAACCGAGAAATCACGGCGTTCTTGTCTTGTGAAGTCTTTGGCGATCAACTCACTACTGGCGCTTCCAAAATAATTGATGCTACCAGTCAAATCTTTGCCGATATAAATCTTACCGTTTGGATAGGTGGTTTTATAGATGACCTTTAAAGTGCTATTCGACATCTTCAGGGCCGACCCAGAAGAAGGGGTTGTGGGCGACTTCCCACAGGTGACCATCCGGGTCTTTGAAGTAACCGTGGTAACCACCCCAGAAGGTCTTCTGTGCGGGTTTAACGATTTCTGCTCCTGCGGCGGCAACCTGCGCCATGACCTGGTCAACTTCGGCTTCTGATTTCAAATTGTGTGAAAGTGTTACTCCACCAAAACCGCTGCCTTCGGCTGAAACTGTGGCATCTTCGGCCAGCCTGTTGCGGCCGAAGAGTCCGAGCCACGTGCCGTTGAGGGTGAAGAAGGCCACTTCCGGTGGAGATTCCATGCGCGGGAAGCCGAGTTTTTCGTAAAACGCAATCGATGTTTGAAGATCAGCCACGCCAAGGGTGATCATGCTGATGCGTGGATTCATGTGCGTTTCAAACCCAATCCAATCAACTGTAATCCGCCCAGAATTCGGTGCTGGAGCGCATGTTTTTGATGCGATCAATCAGGGCATCCATATCCTCATCATTTTCAGCAAAGTTGAGTTTGTCGGTCTGCACAATCAGCAGTGGTGTCTCCTGATAGTGAAAGAAGAAATTATCATAGGCAGCCATTACCTGTTGCAGGTAATCCGGTGTCAGGCCGCGTTCCGTGCTTCTGTTCCGGCTGCGGATGCGTTCCATAATCACGGCATGATCCGATTGCAGATAGATCACCAGATCGGGCTTGGGAATATCGACCGAGACAAGCCTTGCCACCTGATCGTAGAGGATGAACTCCTCATCGGTGAGATTGATGCTGGCAAACAGACGGTCTTTGGCGAAGAGATAGTCGCTCACCACCCCCTGTGAGAAAAGTTCCAGCTGGTGAATGGTCTGCCACTGTTTCAGGCGTGAAAAGAGAAATGAGAGTTGAACAGCAAGTGCGTGGCGGGATGGGTTCTGGTAGAAGAGTTCGACAAACGGGTTGTCATCAAGGCTCTCCATTAACGTGCCTGAACCAAGCCTGTCAGCCAGCTTCTGGGCAACCGTTGTCTTCCCGATTCCGATGGCGCCTTCCACAGCGATATGCCCCCGCTCCATTGGATGCTCTAACTGCATCTTTTGCCCGGACTTCTT
>JAIPJD010000085.1 GCA_021734365.1 Mariprofundaceae bacterium
TTCGATCCGTGATAACACCCCGGGTCGGTAGTAGCGGGACAATATTGATTCTGTTTTTATCAGCCTGTAGAAGCAGGCCTTCATGTTGATCAACCTGCAGGTTGATCAGGCGCGCAAACAGCACCAGCAGCAAAATGGCCATAACCATCTGGAAAAGCACCATGCGCCCTTCAAAGCGCTGTCGAATATCAAGCTGGCTTAACATCGGGGTGGACGATGAAATACCATGCGCAGGTACAGACCATCAAGGTCAGTAGCCACTGAGAGAAGCTCCAGCCGAACCATAGAAGAGGAAAGAGGCCTGCAAACATCAGTAGAATCCGTTGGGGCAGGCCGGGGCCAAGCCGCTCATCAGCTTTTGCCAGAAAAAACGGGATCAGGACAGCAACAGGCAGACAGACCAGAGAAGACCAGTGTAACACCAGATCGTGTGCCCAGAAACCGGGGAGTGCCCAAACCCAGTTGCCTCGCTGAGCAAGCATTGCCGCTAACAGAAGAGCCGCAGCCCAGTCCGGTTGAATAACAAGTCCGGCCAGTGCCAGGTTAAACATAAGTCCTAACAGTGACAGGAGCAGGATATAAGGGGCGGTCACTGTGCAGACCTCTCTGTTGCGGACGCTATCGCAAGCCAGCTCTCCCGTTGCCAGTGTGCGACCGGTTCGGCATCAACCTTTGCAAACACCTGGCCGGGGATAGGCTCAACTTTTGTAATGCGGGCAACAGGAATGCCAGCCGGGAAGATGCCGCCTGCACCACTGGTTTGAAGAATAGAGCCTGGTTTTGGTGCGTTTTCGATTGGTACGAAATCAACCATGAGGCGATCTCCCTGGCCCCTGACCAGCACCGCCAGTACCCTGTCCGGCATGGTGACCGGGACGGCTATGGCAGCATCAAGAATGGTTCGTACAACGGCAGAACCCGGCTTGGAATGATCAACAAGACCGACCAGCCCGTCGCTGGAGACAATAACATCATCGGGCGCTGCATTCTGGACAAGAAGAATCAGGCGCCGGCTCATCTTGTCAGGACTTCGGCCCTGAACTTTGGCCGCATGCCAGTGGTAGCCAGTGATCTGTTGAATGTCGAGCAGGGCCCTCAACTGCCGGTTCTCCTCACGAAGGCTCCTCACCTCCTGCGTCAGAACACTCTGTTTCTCCAGCCGGGCGGTGGCTTGCTGGTAATCGGTTTGAAGCTGGCTGCGCTCATGCAGCCAGAGTGAGGCCTCCTGCCACCAGCGGCCAGGGGCCTGAAGGGCGGTCAGTAGCGGGGCCATACCAAGATTGAGTTGTTGACCTACCGGGAGCTGTTGAATTGATACGAGCAGGACGAGCAGCAGGCCAAGCCAGGAGAGGATGCGTAGTGGAGACCTGCGTTGAGGCACGGATTACTCCTCGAAAAGAACGCCCCGCATATGGTCCAGCTCCTCGAGAACTCTGCCGCTGCCAATGACCACGCAATTGAGTGGATCCTCAGCAATGGTGACAGGCAGCCCTGTCTCTTCACGCAGCAACTGGTCCAGCCCTAGCAGCAGGGCGCCACCGCCGGTAAGCATGATGCCTTTATCGACAATGTCAGCAGAAAGTTCTGGAGGCGTCCGCTCCAGGCAAACCTTAATGCCATCAACAATAGCATTCACGGACTCAGTTAGTGCTTCAAGGATTTCCGAATCATCCAGCAGCAGGTTTTTAGGCACGCCATTGATCAGGTCGCGGCCTTTAACTTCCATCTCACGCCGCTGCTCCTGCGGATAGGCACTGCCGATCTCCATTTTGATCTTCTCAGCAGTTGGAGAACCAACCAGCAGGCTGTATTTTCTGCGTAGATGGTTGATAATTGCATCATCCATCTTATCCCCGCCTACACGAACAGAACGTGAGTAGACGATACCGCCATAACTGATGACGGCAATTTCACTGGTACCACCACCGATATCAACCACCATCGACCCGGAGGCCTCCGTTACAGGAAGGTCGGCGCCGATAGCGGCAGCCATTGGCTCTTCAATCAGGAACACTTCACGGGCACCTGCCGACAGGGCTGATTCGCGGATCGCCCGGCGTTCGACAGGCGTGGAGCCGTAGGGGACACAGATTACGATACGCGGAGCGATACCCCAGGCGCGCTTATGCACTTTCCGGATAAACTGTTTCAGCATCTCTTCGGTGACAACAAAATCTGCAATGACGCCGTCTTTCAGAGGGCGAATTGCCTGAATGGAGTCCGGCGTCCGCCCAAGCATCCGCTTTGCGTCCATTCCGACGGCCAGCACTTTCCGGTTTCTCTTGCCATCACCTACGTGAATAGCAACAACGGAAGGCTCATTTAAAACGATCCCCTCTCCGCGAACATAGATCAGCGTATTGGCTGTACCAAGATCGATAGAGATATCACGAGAGAAAAATCCAAAAACATTTTGCAGCATGGGCATAACCTGAGCGTTAGAAAACTTTATTCGAGAGCATAGATGTAGTGATGCCCAAGGTAAAGCAAACAGCGATTATCGGGAATCCAAGGCTTCCAGGGCGCCACGACAACCGGTGGAAATGATACGGGATCACTCCCCGAGAAGATGGAGTTGAATGCATCTGTTCATCGGATGGAGACGATGTTCATAGAGGTAGACACCCTGCCAGGTTCCCAGCACCAGGCGTCCGCCTGCAACCGGAATATTGAGAGATACCTGCGTTATTGCCATACGGATATGGGCCGGCATATCGTCCGGGCCCTCTGCACGGTGCCGGAATATCGGATCACCATCCGGAACAAGCCTGGACATGAAGGCCTCCACATCCAGCAACACATCCGGATCGGCGTTTTCCTGAATCATCAGCGAGCAACTGGTGTGCCGGACAAAGAGGTTGAGCAGCCCTGTTTTAATCCCGCTTGCTGAGACCCACTGCCGAATTTCGCGGGTAATATCTGTCATGCCGCGTCCATGCCCGTTTACACTCAGCTGGTGTTGCAGTTGTCTCATAATTTAAACTCCAGCCAGACAGGCGCATGATCCGATGGCCTCTCCCTGCCGCGCTCAGCCTGATAAACACCTCCGGCCCTGAGTCTCAGCGCTGCTGTGGTCAGAATATGGTCAATACGAATGCCCCAGCCACGCTTGTAGGCATTCAGGCGATAGTCCCACCAGCTGTGCATGGGCTCATCGGGATAGAGCTGCCGCACACTGTCGGTCAGGCCAAGCTCCAGAAAAGATCGGAACATCTCCCGCTCCGGTTCCGAGCACATAATCTTTCCCCGCCAGCGTTTCGGGTTGTATATATCGATATCGGCGGGTGCAATATTGTAGTCGCCGAGCATGATGAGCCTCTCGTGTTGGGCGAGCTCCGTTTTCAAATAGTCTCGTAACGCACTCAGCCAGCGGAATTTGTAATCATACTTCTCTGATCCGACCTCCTGCCCGTTAGGAATGTAGATGTTGACGATACGCACACCATCAATGGTCACCGCCAGTAGCCGGCGTTGTGGATCATCGAGGTCCGGAATCCCTGTTGTGATATCCGTTGCCTGTTGCTTACTGAGGATGGCAACACCGTTGTAGGTTTTCTGTCCTGAGTAAATAAGATGATATCCGGCAGCCTCAATTTCGGCCCGAGGAAACTTTTCATCCGGCACCTTGGTCTCCTGCAGGGCGAGGATGTCAGGTTGCTCCTTGCTCAGGAAATTGAGCACGTGGGGCAGGCGAACATTCAGAGAGTTCACATTCCAGGTAACAATACGCATGTGGCTATGCTGATTGATCTGGCCGGGTTGCTCAATCACCGGTTTAAACGTGATTTCGAATGAGCGTGCTGTTAATCGAGCGGGTATCTCAATCGACGGACGCAAGTTCCAGATAATAATTTGTTGCTAACAGGGTGAGCTGAGTCACATCATCAAATTCAGCTATACTGGACAGTAGAGACATACTGTAAGCAGAGGAGAGCCATATGAATCTTTTCCGTGCCAAAAGGATTGCTGATGCCTTTTCACAGATAGGGGGCTTCAGAGTTGAAAACCAGAATGGAGCAATCTGTGTCGATTACCTTGGCAACAGGGCCCGTTTTTTCCATGAAGCCAGTTTCTGGTCTTTTGTTTTCTGTCTCGCCCGAGCCAGCCATGAAGAGGGCCCGGTCGCCAGGATCGAGTCGGAGCTGGTCGCTTAGTGTAGATGCAGCAGCGCTGATTAAACGGTTATAAATTTGAGCCCGGTCTTTTCCATGAGAGGCCGGGCTTTTTTTGTCTGCAAGATACGATCAATCGCAATCTGCCACTGCTCCGGAACTCTGTTTCACTGCTTTCTGAGCAATAGAACAATCCAGGCTGCACCGGCGGCAATCATGGCCGAGGAGAGCAGCATTCCCATGGTAATGGGACCGAAGAGAAAGCCGATATGGGCATCGGGCTCACGGAAGTTTTCACAGAAGATGCGGGCGATTGCATAGCCCACGAGGAAGATGGCAACCCGCATCCCCTGCGGCCACGCCTGTTTGCGGGTTAGCCAGAGAATCAGGAACAGGGCAACACCTTCCAGCAGCATCTCATAGAGCTGGCTGGGATGGCGCGGATCAGGCCCGGCACCGGGAAAGATCATCGCCCATGGTATATCGGCAGCATTGGGGACAACACGGCCCCAGAGTTCGCCATTGATGAAGTTGCCGAGCCTGCCAAGTGCGAGGCCGAGAGGGGCAACAATGAAGAAGCTGTCCATCAGCTGCATGAATGGCATGCTATGTTTTTTACAGTACCACAAGCCGGCAATAATCGGGCCGACCAGTCCGCCATGGAAGCTCATCCCTCCCTGCCAGACGTAGAATATCTCAAGCGGGTGACTGCTGTAGTAGCCGAAATTGTAAAAAAGAACGTAACCAAGACGCCCACCAAGAATGACGCCAAGGATCAGGGTGGTGAAAAGCCCCTCATACTGTTCGGCGGTGATGGTCCGGTTCCATGCGCCCTGGGCAATCAGCTGTCTTTTGACCAGATACCAGGTCAAAAAGAAACCCGCCACATACATCAGCCCGTACCAGTGGATGGCCAAAGGCCCGATCTGGAGGGCTACAGGGTCAATGTGTGGCGCAAGCATGCGGGCAGCCTAGCAGGAAGGGGTTCATAGAAAAGTGGCATGTCCCATTATTTTGAAGACTCGGATTGCTCTGACAGATATTTACGCTTCTCTGTTTCAAACTCTTCACCAAGATTGAGCCAGTAGCGCGTGTGTCTTAGTGCACCCGTTTTTGTGAGTGCATTCAGTTCCAGTAGTTTTTGAAGGTCTCTCGTCGCTGTCGCACGAGCTGCATTGGTCATCTTGATATATTTATCAGCCGAGAGACCGCCCTTAAATCCATCCATGCCCTCGGCAAACATACGCAAAAGCGCCTTCTCCTGCCTCTGGTTGATCTGCCCCTTTACACGGTCAAACAGTCTGGCCTTCTCAACGATGAAACGGACAAGTTTCTGAGAGTGCGCCGCTGCATGAAGAGCTGTTCCGGTAAAGTAGGAGAGCCAGCCATCAATCGACAGCCCTTTCTGGTTCTTCTCAAGCTGACTGTAATACTCCTGCCTGCTCTTCTCGATCTCATGCGACAGCGCTACCAGAGCCGGACGGCCAAGAGATTGCGCCAGTGCTTTTTCACTCAGTGCCCGGCCGATTCGGCCATTGCCATCTTCAAACGGATGGATGGCAACAAAATAGATATGTGCAATTCCGGCGCGGGTCAGTGCAGGAAGTGGGCGCGTGCCGTTCGGGCCGGTGTCGTTAAACCACTGAACAAAAGCATCCATCTCTGCCGGTACGGAAGTCGCGGGAGGCGCTTCAAAGTGAACCTTGTAGTTGCCTTCATAACCCGACACAACCTGCATGGGTTCTCTGCCAGTTCTGTACTTTCCAACATCCCTGATATTCCATGAACCGGCAACCACGCATGCATGCCAGCGAAACATCATCTCATCCGTTAGCGGTTGATCGAAGGTTCGGTAGTTGTCAGACATCAACGCAGCAATGCCCTTCTCTTTGTCATTGGCGTGGTGGTCACTGTACTCCGGGGCAAGCCCGAGCTGTCGCAGTATTGATGAAGCAACACTGTCTCGGTTTAAGAATTCACCTTCGATTTTTGAACTTTTCAAAGCCTCTTCGCTCATTAGATCAATGGTGAATCGTTGCTTCTGCTCTTCGGTGATGATGGATGTGGCCCCGATCAGCTTTGCCGATTCAATCAGGAAGCGCTCTTCAACCGCTTCAAGTTTAGAGGCGCTATAGTCAAATTCAGGCCAGTTTTTTTGCTGCCAGTTCCACATCATGAGCTATAAACTAGCTTTCAATGGATCATATATCAATATTATATGAGCTATAGAATGACGCCCTATAACTCACTTGAGCTATTTGTGTTGCTATCGGGTGAATAGAGTCATCCCCTATAGATTGAATGTTGCTTACTATTGCTGTGGCTGATAAGGGTGTAAGTAAAGTGTATTTAGTAAACCGCCACCGTAATTCTAGTAGGTATAACGCCTAAGCTGTGAGGCGCGACGTCTGGAGCGTCCCAACGAGCGCATTGTTAGCTTTTGTTTGATTTGCCAAGCTAATGAATTCGAGCATACGTTTCTCTGTTTATTACACGCTGCACTTGCTGAATGTTCAAAGCATTAACTAGCTCTACTATTTTTTCCAGCGGAATACCCATGTCATTTAGTTTTCTAATTTCATGAACTTGCTGAACAGAAAGTCTTCCTTCGGGCCCACAAATGATTCGTGCCGCGTACTCATCATCTTTCCATAACTCACTAATGAGAAGATTAGGAATGCCTGCTTTTGGATGTTGCCGTTGATATTCGACAAGAGCTTTATTTCTTTCTTTAATTGTGGCTTTATCGCTTTTGAGAAGGCGGTGCTTATGAAGAAAACGCATGCCTTTGAAGCCACCTGGAATCATATTTAGTGACACGCCGGACTCCATGTATCTATCAACAAAATCCTCTTCCCATGACATAATTTGTTCGAAACTGTGATCGCCTACGACTAACTCACTACTGAGCATCACGTTTTTCTTTCCTGTAAATTCTCTCCATGTTTGATGAAAAAGCTTGTTGCTTCCTGACTTTATTTCGTTGAAGTGTTCATTCATTCGTTGGAGCCAGTCTCTTCCTGTAACTCCAACGTATATATATTCTTTATCGAAATCACCATTATCATTGAACAATGCGATTTTATGGCAATACCCATAATGTTGTTTTTTTATCTTTGGGAAGCCTTGCATTATGTACTGTAACGGAAAGGATATGGTCCATGTTGTACCCTCGAAACGAGCGACAGTAGCATGAACTACTACCCGAGTTTCTTCTTTGCTGCGTCTAAATTCGTCGAAAGCAAAGTACGGCTTCACCATAGTTTCGACTGGTTCACCATCTACGCAACTATGTGTTATATCGAAATCAAGATCACTAAAGAGCTTCCATGACCCAGATTTATAATTGCGATTGCTCTTTAGCAGCTTTTCACCAACACCTTTTAACGCCTCAGGCACGCCTGCAATATCTGTTTTATATGTCCCTTTTGAGTTCATAATACTTGAACCGCTATCGTTTAGCACAGCGAGAAAGCATTCCATTAGAAAGGAGAAATTCCAAACTGAAAGTGGAGCCCATTTGCCGACTATATTCTTGACTGCCTCTGGGTTGATGTATTTATAGTGGTGGTTTTTTGCTTTTTCTGTTTGTTTCGCCACCATTGCCTTCAAGTCTGCTTGTCGAGGGCTCTTACTCACACTATGAGTCAAAGGCAGTTTTTTCTTAAACATCAATCAGTATCCATTTTAAAAGCTAACGCCTGAGTTAAGGGGCGGCCCGCTCAGGGCCGTCCCAGCCCCGAAGGGGCGAGCTTGAATGAATTGTTAGGTGGCTTACCAATTTTTCTCCCAACCTTCTTTAATTTTCTCCCATTTTTCATCTGTGATTTGCCTTCCAGCAGTCATTTCTGCTGCTTCTTTTGCGTTTTTGGCGCCTAGTGTTTTTGCTGCTGCAATAGCTTGACTTGCGACTAAATCCGCTTCTGATAGGTCTGTATCTTTAGTGTTTGGTGCCAGTAACTTCCTGACCATAAAGACGATGCTGGCCTGAAAAAGACCAACCGTAAAGCCTAGTAAGAGACCGTTACCCCATGAGTAA
>JAIPJD010000086.1 GCA_021734365.1 Mariprofundaceae bacterium
AGAGTATCCACTGATGCACCGGCACGCTCAACCAGTCGTGGTGCAAGGCCACCATCCTGAGCCAGCAGTTCGGCAAGCAGGTGTTCTCCATCTACCTCCTGATGGGAGAGACGCATGGCAAGCGTCTGAGCTGATTGCAAAGCTTCGCGTAGTTTCTGTGTTGTCTGGTTCAGATCCATTCACCCACCTCAGTTCATTGGGCACCAAATCCGCACGCATCGCACGATTTGGCTGCACCTTCATTATGGTCTATGTGGGGTTTTGGCGACAGCTTTTCAAGTCTGCCGGGCCGGTTATGGCTGCTCTACAACAATGACAGAGACCTTTGCGGAGCCTGCAGGGTTGGAGTTGGCCATCTCTACAATCAGATCATACTTCCCTTCCGGGTTGGCGAAGGGGAAATGGAACTCATGCTCACTGACACTGTAACTGCGGTGGCGCTTGATCTCCTGCTCAACATCTTCCTCTGCCCGAATGATCCGGAAGGTCAGGGGGCCGAAGGAGTCTGAGACAAGTGTGACGTGATAGCGACCCTTCCGGTTGGGGAGGTTAAAAAACTCACGCATGTTCTGGAATGCCGGAATGGTTACGTCCCGGTAATAGAGATACTCCTTCTCCTCTGCCTGAACAGGCGTGGAGAGTGTCAGCAGTAGCAGGCATGCCAGCGTTCTGATCATGAATCCTCCTGAGCATCAACTTCATATTTGTCGCACAGGTATCGCATTTTATCTTTTGCCCGGTCACCAAAACCAAGCCACCGCCCGGCCCTGGCCTTGATGTTTCCATTTCTCTCAAGGGCTGTCAGCAGCAGCTGCTTTTCAAATTCAGCCACGGCATTTTCGCCCTTAATACCGGAGTCCGGCAGCTGCTGAAACCACTGTTGCAGCAGGTCTCCGGACGCATGTGCAACATGGGGGCCGGCAAGAGATGGCAGGCTTTCAATGCTGTTACCAAGCGAGAGCACAACAGCACGCTCAAGGACGTTTTCCAGTTCCCGGACGTTGCCCGGCCAGCTATAGCGCTGCATCTGTTCCATCACCTGATCCGAGAAGCCTTCAATCTGCTTGCCGCATGCCAATCCTTTCTGAATCAGAATCTCGGATGCCAGCAGCTCCAGATCTTCCATGTGTTCCCGCAGGGGAGAGGCTGTAATCTCTACTACATGGATGCGGTAGTAGAGGTCATCACGAAACTCGCCGGTGGAGACCAGTTGTTCCAGATCGGCCTTGGTAGAGCAGAGCAGGCGGACATCGGAGCAGATCACCGACTCACCGCCCAGCCGGGAGAACTCACCGCTCTCCAGCACGCGCAGCAGTTTCGCCTGCACGGATAGAGGCATGCCTGCAATCTCATCGAGCAGCAGGGTTCCGCCACTGGCACGCTCAAACCATCCCAGCTTGCGTTTGGCTGCACCGGCAAAGGCACCCTTCTCATGGCCGAACAGTTCAGACTCCAGATGCTCGGCGCTCATGGCGGCACAGTTAATGGCAATAAAAGGTTCGTTGGCACGAGGGCTCTCTGCATGCAGGCGCCGGGCGATCAACTCTTTCCCTGTCCCGGTCTCACCCTTGATCAGTACGGTAGATGGTGTCGGGGCAACCTGGGCAATGAGCTCTTTCAGCTCATGCATGGCGGTTGATTCTCCGAGAAGCTCGGATCCCATACGGCTATCGAGCGCGCGTTGCAACTCCTGTTCGCGCAGCTGTTGCCAGCGCAGTTCCATGGCCCGATCAATGGTGTCCTGCACCTCATCGGGATCGAACGGTTTGCCAAAAAAGTCAAGGGCACCATCTTTGCGTGCGCGTGCCGCAAGTGCATGTTCATCATGGCCGGTAATAACAACAACCGGCGTGTCGGGGCTCTCTTTTTTCAACTTGAGCAGATAGGCCATACCGATTTCAGGATTATCCGGCTCAGGCGGCAGCGCCAGGTCAAGGATAACCAGATCAACGCGATTGGCTGAGAGTGCAGCATCGGCCTTATCAAGGTCGCCTGCCTCAAGCACCTCGTATTTATCTTTCAGTAGAAGTTTCAGGTTGAGACGGTTGATCTCATTATCATCAACAACAAGCACGGTACGCTGGATCTTCATCTTTACGCTCCCATATCTCTATTTTTGCTGACTCTGCCACAACGGCAGCCGTACGAAGAAGGTGGAACCTTTCCCCTTTCCCTTACTTTCGGCGGTAATGGTTCCGCCATGTGTCTCGATAATACGCCTGCTCAGATAGAGCCCGATACCCAGGCCACTCTCTTTGCTGGAGGAAAAGAGATGAAATAGTCGCTGCTTCAGAAATGCTCTGGGGATACCCTGGCCTGTGTCCCGAACCCGCACTTCAATCATCTGATCAGCCAGCAATGTCTCAACAAATATATCACCCTGTTTCTGCATCGCCTGCACACTGTTATCAAAAAGATTTTCAAACACACCCTGTAACATAGCGTTATCCGCCGCTGCAGCAGGCAGGTCGGGAAGCGTCTCATGAACATGAACCCCTTCCGGCCAGAGGCGATCTGCAACACTCTTTTTTAACAGGGCTGAAACGTCACAGGGTACCAGTGTCGGGTGGATCGGCGCCTGTGGATCGGCCATACGCTGCATCAGCGTCTGCATCCGGCCTACTACCTTGCGAATGGCATTGACCAGTCGTGAGGTGTCTTCCGCATCGAGTTTTCCAGAACCGATATGGTGGGCCAGAAATGAGAGATCATGTAGCCGGTTTTTCAGGTCATGGGAGTGAAGCTGGCCACTGATGCGGGAGAGTGAATCAAGACGTGCATTCTGAATCTGCATGTGTGAGAGGCGGGCATGTTCAAGGCTCATGGCGGCAAAGCGGGAGAGACTGGTCAGGCTTTTTATCTCCTCTTCATCGCTCTCCCAGCCATCGGTTCTTGGTCCGAGGTGCAGCCAGGCATTACTCTCCCTGCGCTCAATCGGAAGTGCCAGGTCATAGTCGGCTGATACCGCACCGCCCGGCAGAGGTGTTGGACTATCGGCAGGGTGAGTGAAGAGCTTGCCTTCATCTCCCACCCGCTCATCAAGTGCAGCATGTGTGCGATGACAGATATTACAGATACGCTCCAGCAGGGCCGTTTCAATGTTTTCTACCGGGAGATCAGCCAGATCTCCTGCCCCCAGGGCACGGATAGCAGCCAGAGTATCGAGATGCCGTTTAAAAAAGAGGCGGTCAACCATGCGTTGCAGGCTATGCACAACCGGCGAGAAAAAGAGCACAGCAGCAAGGGCTGCCAGAACCATTGACCAGAGTGAGACGGCTCTGCCGCTAATGGTATATACCAGTGATTCGGAGAGAATCAGGGCAATGAAAAAGAGAGCCAGCGCCGAAAATGAGGCAATGAAGTAGGCGGCCGAGTGGAGCAGCCGTCTGAAGTAGAATTTCAGGCGGCGGCGCAGACTTAGCGGGTTAGTGATCTGGATTGGTCAATCCCTTAGTTCCAGTGGCTCGATTTCAGATTCGAAGCACTGCATGGTCGCTCTCAATGCATCCAGTGCGCTACCTGTGAGAGGGGTAAGCGGCAGGCGCAACTCATTCTCCATCCATCCCATCAGCGAGCATGCGGCCTTCACCGGAATGGGATTGGCTTCAGTAAACATCGCATCACTCAGATTCTGCAGGGTAAAATGAGCACGGCGTGCAATATCCATATTACCGCTCCGCATCGCTTCAGTCAGCTGGCGCATAGTTTTTGGTGTGATGTTTGCGACTACGGAGATTACACCGGCACCACCGAGTGTCATAAACGGGAGGACGGTGGCATCATCGCCGGAGAAGAAATCCATTTTGTCACTACATAGCATCAGGGTGCGGGTAAGCTGTGCCATGTCGGCAGTCGCATCCTTGATGCCGATGATGTTCGGAATATCGGCAAGGCGTGCGACCGTCTCCGGAAGAATGTTTGAATTTGTCCGGCCCGGCACGTTATAGATAATCTGTGGCAGGTGTACGGCTTCGGCCACAGTACGGTAGTGCCGGTAGATGCCCTCCTGAGTCGGCTTGTTGTAATAAGGTGAGATCAGCAGCGCCGCATCGGCGCCCAGCTCCTTGGCGGCCCGGGTCAGCTCGATGGATTCAGCGGTATTGTTACTGCCCGTGCCTGCGATTACCGGAACACGACCGTTGACCTGTGCCACCGTGATGCCGATCAGGTGCTTGTGTTCTGCAAAAGAGAGTGTGGCCGCTTCACCGGTTGTGCCGGCGGGAATGACGGCATCGACGCCTGCCTCAATCTGCCGTTCAAGATGGGCGCAGAATGCATCTTCATCTATCTCTTGATTAAACTCCCCATTTCGAAATGGGGTGACCAGTGCGGTCATAGTGCCATGAAACATGTCAGCCTCCGTACAGCGCTACTATAGCTGCTTCGTAAAAGTGAGAAAGGGGAGATTATCCGATGACAGCCTGCCAATGAGACACTTCTCTATCGTGGAAGGTCTCTGCTATGATCAGCAGAGAGGCTGTTGATCGCGCCAGAGGCAGCCATCGCTCCGGTTTTCTTTCCGGTAACCATTCTGGCAATCAGGAGGTGTGAGATGCTAAAAGTGACGCTGCGTGAAGAGGACGGCATTGCCATAGTTGAACCGGATGGCGCACTGTCACAGCAGGACTTTGAGTCGGCAGCGGCAGCGATTGATCCTTTTATCGGCAGATGCGGAGCACTGAAGGGGCTGATCATTTATACCAGGGAGTTTCCGGGTTGGGACTCCTTTACCGCCCTGCTCACCCACCTTAAATTTGTGCGGGATCACCACAGGAAGGTGTCGCGTGTAGCGATGGTCACCGATTCGCTGGCGGGCGATCTGGCCGAGGCGGTTACGAGCCACTTCGTGCAGGCTGAGGTGAGACACTTCCCTTTCAGGGAGTTCGCGCATGCCCGCTTGTGGGTGCTTGGTCTGGGCTGATGGCCGGGCCGGGCCTCTGCTTCAGCCACTCGCTTGCGGCCCGGGGTTCGCCTGACTTTAAGGCAGCACTCAAGCACGAGCTTGAGCAACTGGATGTTTCGCAACTGCCGCTCGTGCAGGGGATGACGCAGGGCTCCGTACCTCTCGAGGGCAGTGTTGAGGCGATGATTCTGAACACTTGCGAAACAGATGATGCGATCCGTGCCAGGGCCGGCATCTTCTACAAAAGTATCACGGCTGGCTGCGCCTGCGCAGACGATCCGACCCCGGTCGATGAGCGTAACGAGTATTGCGAGGTTCAGCTGGATATTGATAAATCAACAGCAAAGACAACTGTTACGCTGATACCCGTTTAAACAAAATATCGAACAGATTGTTGCGCGATGCGCAACAGGAGACTATCATTTTCATATGATTCGCTCGTTTAAGCATAAAGGTCTGCGAAAATTCCATGAGATCGGAAGTGTGGCGGGTGTTCAAGCCGATCATGCCCAAAAGCTGAGAATGCTGCTGGCAGCGCTTGATACGGCGGCAGTGATTGAAGATATGGATATTCCCGGATATCGGTTGCATGCGTTAAGGGGAGGCAGGCAGGGATTATGGTCAATCACGGTTAATAAAAACTGGCGTGTAACCTTTTCGTTTGAGAGCGGAGATGTTTATATCGTCGATTACGAGGATTATCACTGATGAGCACAATGCATAACCCACCCCATCCCGGTGAATTTATTCGCGAAGTCTATCTGAATCCATTCAAGGTCAGCTATCGCACGGCGGCAGGTTCGCTGAAGGTATCACCATCCACGTTTAATCGGCTGGTAACGGGCGTCAGTAATGTTAGTCCGGAAATGGCGCTCAGGCTATCCAAGGCCTTCGGGCGCACCCCTGAAAGCTGGCTTGCCATGCAGGACAATTACGATCTTTGGCAAGCACGTGGCCGCGTGAATCTCGATGAAGTCGAGAAGCTGGCCTTTGCCGGTTAAAGGAAACGGAAATGCACGAAACAAGACCCCTCATGCTTCAGAGGTTAGAAGATTGATTCTGGTTAGAGCTATTCCTTTGCTTGCTTTGTTGTTGTACTCAAATTGTTCTTACGCAGAACAATCTCCATCTGGTGTTGTGGCTGAATACTGTAGACATGACACTGAAGGTTATAGGCTATCGAGTGAAAGCTACGAAAAGATTGCTGCTTTGATGTCCAATGATGAGGACTTAGTCGAACCTGGCTGGGACTGTTTCAAGGCCATCAGAAAGTATGAGATTGTTAGAGAATCCATTACAAATGAACAAGCTCTAGTAACTGTGAATTATTCACTTTTGAGCGAGTACTGTGTAGGCGGATCAATAAAGAAGGAAGATTCTATAGACACTTTTCAGTTTAGATTGAGAAATGAGAACGGGCATTGGAAAATACTTAACTACCCTCCATTTCCAAGACTCAGAGCTAATAAAGCAGTTGAATATGTGAAAAAAATTGACGGAAGTGAGCTTTCAGCAACGTTTCAAGATTCTGTATCTGAATAACCACTTGCGGCATAAGCGGCTATTCAGCCTTAGCATTCAACTTTATGCGTTCACCATGCGGCGGGAGGATGGTACATCCACCTTCTCCTCGGCGCGGAGGCCGAGTTTTTCAAACAGCGCCTTGTCGGCATCGGCTTCCTTGTTTCCGGCAGTGAGCAGCTTCTCACCGTAGAAGATCGAGTTGGCTCCTGCCATAAAGCAGAGCGCCTGCATCTCTTCACTCATTGCTTCACGCCCTGCCGAGAGACGGACATGGCTGCCCGGCATGGTGATACGGGCAACAGCAACCGTGCGGATGAACTCAAACGTTTCCAGATCATCCAGACTTTCCATCGGCGTGCCTTCAATCTTGATCAGCATATTAATGGGCACGGATTCAGGGTGTGGATTCATGCGGGCAAGCTGAGCCACAAGGCCTGCACGATGACGGCGGGTTTCACCCATGCCGACAATACCGCCACAGCAGATGTTCATGCCGGTAGCGCGCACATGTTTCAGGGTATCTAGCCGCTCCTCATAGGTACGGGTGGAGATGATCTCTTTGTAGTATTCCGGGTCGGTATCAAGGTTATGGTTGTAGTAATCAAGCCCCGCCTCGTGCAGTTTACCTGCCTGCTCTTCGGTGAGCATGCCGAGCGTCGCACAGGTCTCCATACCCATGTCGCGCACTTCACTGACCATGTCACAAACGGTTTCAAAGGCACGCCCTTTCGGTTCGCGCCACGCTGCACCCATGCAGAAACGGGTCGCACCCTTCTCTTTAGCGGCACGTGCGTTGGCCAGCACCTCTTCTTTGGCCATCAGCATCTCTTTCTCAAGGCCGGTATCGTAACGGGCGCTCTGCGGGCAGTACTTGCAATCTTCGGGGCAGCCGCCGGTTTTGATCGATAGCAGCGTGGAGAGCTGTATTTCATTGGCATCGAAATGGGCACGGTGTGCCTGCTGGGCACGGAACATCAGATCGTTAAACGGCAGCTCAAACAACGCTGCAATCTCATCAACACTCCAGTCATAACGCATGTTTTTCTACTCCGTTGTAAACTTGTCAGGCGCACATGGTAAACGGAGAGAGGCAATCAGGCAAAAAGCGGTGATGTGTGGAGGGGTATTAATCCGGGTCCGGCTGATACTTCAGATGGCTCAGGTGTTTGCGAATCTTAAGAATACTGTTCAGGCTCATGGAGAGCGAGTCCATGCCCATATTCAGAAAATCCTGTGTCCAGGCGGGATCTGCCGCCAGCTCGCCACAGACAGAGATGGGTATTTCCGCACGTTTGGCCGCTTTAACCGACATTTTTATAAATTGATAGATCGCCGGATGATCTGGCCTGTAGACCATGCCAACATCCTCATCCCCACGATCTGCTGCCAGAGTGTACTGGATCAGGTCATTGGTACCGATGGAGAAGAAGTCAGAGACAGCAGCAAGTTCCCGGGCAATCATCACGGCAGCCGGAACTTCGATCATGGCTCCAAGCGGAATATGGCTGCTAACGCCAAGCTCACGCTTGCAGGCTTCGATGATATCACGAACCTGCTCCATCTCCTCAGCATCGGTCACCATTGGCACAAGAATATTGAGCGGACCGTCTTCGGAGGCCCTGATCAGGGCCGTCAGCTGTTGCTTCAGCAGATCCGGCAGACGCAG
>JAIPJD010000087.1 GCA_021734365.1 Mariprofundaceae bacterium
GGCGTGGCAGCCCCCGGTGGTCAGCCAGCCCGGATTAACGGTTCGCTCTGCACTGCCCGAGGTGGAGAATGCAGGCCCCGAACTCTGGCGTATCGTGACCAAGCGCATGGTCTGGAAACAGGCCATCGCCAGTATGCGAGACAGGTTATATAAAGAGGGCTTCGAAACTCAACTGATCGTAAAACGTGAACCGGTGGAGGTGCACGCCTTTGATGATCCGCGCAGCTTTAAGACATTGGCAGAGGCCGAGAAGGTGAAGGCAGAGTGGCAGGAAAGGAAGATTGATGCCGAAGCACTGTTCAGGGAAGAGACATACGGCGTTGCACTTGGGCGGTTTTACATCACCTCTTATGCGGAGCAGATGCAGGAGAGGCTGAAAATCATCGGGCATCCCTACCTCTACGAACGCCGGACTATCATCGTTCCTGCTTATCGGTTCGTCTTCGAACCGATGCAGAAGGAGCAGGCGGAAAAGAGCTGGATACAGGTGAAAAACCTCGGCATTGCAGAGCCTTCCATGATGAAAGAGAGCGAATTCCAGAGGCTCTACGGCACACAACCGGCCCCGTAACCATGCCTTTAATCTCCGTTTTTAACGTCCGGTGAGGCGGTGGTTCACTCAGAATCCTGTTTTGCTCCCCCTCTCATCTTTGCCAGCAGAATCCCCACCTCGTAGAGCAGCAGCATCGGCAGGGCCAGAAGTGTCTGGGAGATAATGTCCGGCGGGGTCAGAATCGCTGCCAGGATAAAGGCCCAGATCACCACATACCGACGCTTGTCAGCAAATGTTGAAACCTGAACCAGATCAAGACGCACCAGAATCATGACAATAATCGGTATCTGGAAACTTGCCCCAAACGCAAACAGCAGTTTTAACACCAGCGTCAGATACTCTTTCACAGCCGGCATGGCCTGAATCATATCGGTGGAGAAGCCCAGAAAAAACTCGAATATCAGTGGGAAAACAATATAGAAGGCAAAGGCACCACCGGCAAACAGCAGCCCGATACTGGCAATAAAATAGCCGGCAAAGGTATGACGCTCATGCTGATAGAGGCCCGGTGCAACAAAGGCCCAGACCTGATAAAAGGTGACCGGTGCCGTAACGAAGATGCTGAGAACCAGGGCGATTTTCAGGTAGGTAAAGAAGACATCAGGTGCATTAAGGAAGATAAGCGGTGTATCGGGCGGAAGTGCCGCTCTGAGCGGCATGGAGATAAAATCAAACACCACATCGGAGAAGTTCATCAACACTGCCACACCGATCACATAGGCAAGCGCTGCAATCTTCAGTCGTGTTCTGAGTTCACGAAGATGGGATAGAAGTGAGTATTCGGCCGGGGTGTCGGCATGCTGGTTCATAAAAAGGCCGGCTTACTTACGATCTGCTGTCTGGTCATCGGTTGTATCAGCAGCATCTCCCTGACCGCTTTTTTTGGGGGAGCGTTCATCCGGCATGGTGCTGATCCCTTCCGAGAGGGCGTCACGCACTTCACTGACTTCACTGCGAAGCCCTTCGGTCTCCTGATGAAACTGGTGTCTGATCTCACCCATCCATCTGCGGGCATGCCGAATCGTATCAC
This sequence comes from Mariprofundaceae bacterium, assembly GCA_021734365.1. Taxonomy (GTDB): domain Bacteria; phylum Pseudomonadota; class Zetaproteobacteria; order Mariprofundales; family Mariprofundaceae; genus WSZY01. Next base: position 1,584 of record JAIPJD010000087.1, read on the forward strand.
CTACCTGTGAAACAAGTTCAGGCATTCGCTCCGGCCCCAACACCAGAAAAGCAACGATACCGATCAGAATCAGCTCAAGCAGCCCGATATCAGGCATGTCCGGCAAGCCCTAGCACATGATGCATACAGAAATCAGGATGTTTTGCTGTCATCCCTGGAGGCGGGCTCATTCTCTTTTTCCTGAGCATTCTCTTTTGTCCGGGTATCCTCGGAGTCATCCGAGATAACCTTGCGGAAACTCTTAATACCTTTAGCAAGGCCGCTTCCAATCTCGGGCAATTTACGTGCGCCGAAAAGTACCAGTACAATTACCAGAATAAGAATCAGTTCAGTTGTGCCTAGTCCCATAATCTTCCTCCAAACAGTAAATGCCCATCTCAATGAGTGCGGCAAGCTTAACCCCTGCGGGCGATAAATATAAGCGTTACAAAATGAAACCGTACTATGCCATCGTCAAGGGGGGCAGCGGGCAATCCAGACCATCCGCTATCACCCGCAGCAACTCGCCCTCTTTTACAAAGACCACACCGTTAGAGACCACACAATGCAGTGCTGCTTTCAACACCATCTCTTTTAGCGCCGGTGCAGCCATATTCAACTCAGTTAATGCCTGATCAAAATGCGGCAGCCGGCTCCCTCTTACCTCCAGCATCGTATACTCCCCCTCCGCCAGCATCGCCATCGCCTCGGCAAAGGGTTTCTCCCCCTCCTCACCATGACCGGTCCTGGCCAGAATCGTCAGCAATACCCGGCAGTGCGGCAGCAGTACCTTCATCTGATGATATTTCACCTTTACAGCAGCACTCTTTCCAAACTCACTATTCAGGCGTCTGATCACCATGCGATAGAGCGAAAATTCAAACAGACTTACCTGATGGTCCGCCTTAATCAGGGCGCCCACCGATTTTTTAAACATCCGGTATTGAGGAAGTGACATCTCTTTCAGGGCGGGCATCACGATCTCTGCCAGCGGCAGACGCAGTTCAGCAGACAGGGAGGCCACATCCGGAAGAATATCAACTGTTTCACGAAACAGATTTGGATCGGCTGTTTTTTCAAAAACCTGCAGCTGGATCTTTCTCTGTTTAACGTCCGGATCCAGCAGCAGCGCATAAACTACTGCACGGGCTGTATAGGGATCATGAGCAAAGTCACGGACCCTTGCAGGTATTTTTTCCAGAATCGATCTCGCTTCCTGAAGTGATTCAGGGCCGGGATTTCCCACCATGGCAAGAACTGCATCCGAATTAACCTGTGAGAGCGCCACCTGGTTCCCGGAAGAGACCATAAAATCGACAGATGCCTGTGCCCGGTTGGCAAATGTCCGGGCAGTTGTGTCAACTTTGTCAAAACGACCTCTGAATTTCGGATCAATACGCCGGATCCGGTCCTCAAGCGGCGGATGGGTTGCCCACCAGTCACTGCTATACCATGATTTAAGCGCATTGCCGAAAAAGAAATGGCTGGCCTCTCTGGCAGCGCCATGATCAACCCTTGAGCCCTGTTTATATCCGCCGATCACCTTCAGTGCATTGCCTATCCCTGCAGGATTTCGCGTAAACTGAACCGCCGCCGCATCAGCCAGATATTCCCGCTGGCGGGACACAGCTCTTTTGATCATATCGGCAATCACCATTCCGATGGTGCCAACGATAAAGAGCAGAAGTCCGATCACAATAATTCCCGGATGCGACCCCCTGCCCTTCGAATAACGGGAGGTTCGATTCATGGTCATCAACCCGATTCCGGTATCCGAGATCAATGTTATGCCATAGAGAACACCCATCATGCGCATCTTCATGGCCGAGTCACCATTGAAAATATGGCTGAACTCATGGGCAATAACCCCCTGCAGTTCATCCCGGCTCAAAAGCTCCACCGCACCACGAGTTACACCGATCACCGTATCTGATGGCGTAAAACCGGCTGCAAAGGCATTAACACCCGACTGTTCCAGAATAAAGACCGGGGGTACAGGCATCCCTGAAGCAACAGCCATCTCTTCAACCACATTCAACAGCCTGCGATCAAGCGGCTCCCTTGTAGATGGGGGAAGCCTGCTTCCACCCAGCATTTCGGCAACTGCGCGCCCTCCCCCCTTTGAAAGGGTATGAATCCGATAGGCACTCCCGCCAAGAATCAGCAGCAGCGTCCCCGCCGATATCCATAAAAAAAGTTCACGGCTCCACAGTTGACCGGATGAAAATCCACCCCGATCGATAAAGATCTGCCCGATCAGTATTCCCGTAACCACCGCGCCATAAACTGCCACGGTAATCAGGGCAATCGCGAGAACAAACAGAACCACCAGAATCGTGCTGTTTCTTCGCGCTTTCTCCTGGTAACCGAAAAAATTCATAACTGGGTTCTACTGGAGTAAGTGTTTAAAAACTGACGTTCAGCCTCTCTTTCACTTCAGGGTTTTTAACCTCAAACAGTGCGGCCTCTTTAAAGCCCATCATCCCGGTAAACAGCGTGTCAGGGAACGTTTCCCGCTGCGTGTTATAAACCATGACTTCATCATTATAGGCCTGACGTGCAAAACCCACCCTGTTTTCAGTCGAGGCAAGCTCTTCGGAGAGTTGTGCCATCGTCTGGTCAGCCTTCAGATCAGGGTATGCTTCGGTTAATGCGTTAAAATTAAGCATGGCGCCGCCCAGCAGCCCCTCCGCACCCGCCAATGCCTTAATCGCCTTGCCGTCATCCGGATGGGCGCTGGCCTGTTTCATGGCCGCCATCGCCTGATTTCGAGCCTCAATCACATGGGTAAGGGTATCCTGCTCATGCTTGAGATAGGCCTTTGCTGCCTCCACCAGATTCGGAATCAGATCGTAACGACGACGCAACTGCACATCAATCTGAGCAAATGCATTCTTAAACCGGTTTTTCAGCTTCACCAGCCTGTTGTAGATAATAATGATATAAAGCATCAGAAAAACAATGACACCAAGTACAACCATAAGTGCAGTCATGAATTTACCTCCTAAACTTGGGGACCTCTGAATAAGCACATCCTGTGCTTATTACAGAACGTAAAGCTAAAAGCGTGGTTTTAACTTTACTCACAAAATCAATCACTTTCGTTTTTGATTTTGATTCGCAGCTCCTGCCGCTCACCTGTCGGCGGCAGTTTTGCCGTCTAATCCGGCTTTCCTGCCGGATTATGGCGGCCCGTCCCTAGGCCGCTTGGATACACTGACTTTTTCAGAGTATCCATAGATTCAACATTCACACGATAGAGTAACAATGCTCCAGCTGCAAATAACAAAATAACAACCAGAATCGATAGCCTCGCACTTCCAAACAATATGCTGGCCGCCCCCATCATCAATGGCCCCAGCACCGCTGAAAACTTGCCAAGCATATTGTAAAATCCAAAGAACTCGGCTGCCTGCCCTGCCGGAATCAGCCTCGCATAAAAGGAGCGGGAGAGTGCCTGTATACCGCCCATAACCAGGCCGACAGCTGCCGCCAACAGGTAGAAATCACGGCTGGTCTCCATATCGATCGCCCAGAAACATATGCCGACATAGACTGCGATGCAGGCCATAATACTGTTTTTGGCGCTCCAGACTTCAGCAACTCTTCCCCAGGCCAGAGCTGCCGGGAATGCGACAAACTGGGTCAGCAGGAGTGCCCTGATAAGCACATCCGACCTGAATCCAAGCGAAAGGCCATAATCAACGGCCATCCGGACAATGGTGCCGACACCATCAATATAGAGAAAGTAGGCTGCCAGAAAAATAAACACCGTTTTCAGTCGGCGGATATGGTGGAATGTCCCGACAAGCTGCCTCCAGCCCGCAGAGATACTCCTCTTCCACGGTACAGGCTCCGCCTCACCTCTCTCATGGACGGTCAGAAGCAGTGGCAGCGTAAACAGGCCCCACCATAGTGCGACAAAAAGAAACGAGAATTGTACAGCTTCACTTTTATCTGCAAGGCCAAACCACTCAGGATTCATGGTCATCACAACACAGACTGCAAACATCAGCCCACCACCGATATAACCCAGTGCATAGCCGAGTGATGATACCCGATCCAGACGCTTCTCTTCGGCCACATCTACGATCAGGGCGTCATAGAAAACATTACTGCCTGAAAAACCGATCGCGCCGAATATATAAAGCATCATCGCCATCAACCACGCGCCCTGTGTAACCAGAAAGAGAGCGGCGGTCATCAATATGCCCAGAATCGTAAAGGCAAGAAGCATCCGCTTTTTCAGGCTCCCCTGATCCGCGATCGCGCCGAGAACCGGTGCCATGACAGCGACGAGAAGGCCGGCTACGGCATTGGCAACACCAAGCCAGAAGGTGCTCTCATGAACACTCAGGTTTGAGGCCCAGAACTGTTTGAAAAAGACAGGGAAAAAACCGGCCATCACTGTGGTTGAGTAGGCGGAATTGGCCCAGTCATACATCGCCCAGCCATAAACGGACTTTCTGTCAGGATATCTCATCTGCATAAGTTAGAGGATAACGACCCTGTTTTCGAGAACGTTGATTTTGAAATCATGGGAGAACTCAAGATGCTGCCTTTGTAGCCCCGTCACACCATACAACAGACTTGCCCTGCCTGCCGGCTGCGGCAACATGCACGCATGAACCTTAAAAACATTGCAAGGATTGCAGGACCACTTGTTGCCATAGCCATACTGGGCGGCGTTGATATCAGCGGTCATCCTCATGCCGCCGCCATGCTGGCTCTTACCACATGGATGGCGATCTGGTGGATATCGGAATGCGTTCCTCTGGCATTGACCGCACTGATTCCGCTGGTTTTTTTCCCTCTGCTCGGCATCTCGACGGGCAAAACGGTCGCCCCCCAGTATGTGAACAGCATCATTTTTCTCTTTCTCGGCGGCTTCCTGATTGCTCAGGCAATGGAGAATACAGGTCTGCACAGACGCATTGCCATGAATATGCTGGCCAGGTTACATGCCAGCCCGCTGCAACTGGCTATCGGTTTTTCGGTAGCTACGGCGTTTCTGTCGATGTGGATATCCAATACGGCAACAACGATGTTGATGCTCACCATCGCCCTGCCTCTGCTGCATCGACTGATGGAAGAGCATGGTAGTGAACAGATAGCCCCGATGGCGGCAAGTTTTCTGCTGATTATCGCCTACTCGGCCAATATCGGCGGCATGGGCACGCCGGTAGGCACCGCACCGAATCTGGTATTCCTGGAAAATATTCGTGCTGTGGCACCGGAACTGGCTCCCTCTTTCCTTGAATGGATGATGATCGGTGTGCCGATGGTGGTGATTGGCCTGATTGTCCTTTTTCTGGTGCTTGGCCCGAAGCTGGCACAGCTACCCTGGAAATCCTCGAATGCAGATCAACTGCAAAAAGCCCTGCTTGGCCTTGGGCCGATGCGCAGGGAAGAGCGACATGTCGCCACTGTTTTAAGCATGACTGCCCTTCTCTGGATGAGCAGGGAGAGCATTGTGATCGAAGGCTTTACCATTCCCGGCTGGTCCTCACTTCTCCCCTACCCCGGTGTAGACGATGGCACGGTAGCCATCTTTGGAGCCACGCTGCTGTTTCTGCTGAGAAGTGGTGAAGGCATCCCCATTCTGAACAGAGAGTCGTTTGGACGGCTTCCATGGGAGATTGTGTTGCTGCTTGGCGGTGGATTTGCGCTTGCCTCCGGCATGCACCACTCAGGCCTCTCACTGTGGGTCGGTGATCAACTGGGTTTCCTTGCAGGTGTGCCTCTGGTTTTGATGATGCTCGGTATTGCACTGACCATCACATTTCTTACCGAGATCACCAGCAACACTGCAACCACACAGGTGATGCTGCCGATTCTGGCTGCTACAGCGCTCTCCAATGAGATGGATCTGATGATGATGCTGATTCCGGCCACCCTTGCCGCCTCCTGTGCATTCATGCTGCCGGTTGCGACACCGCCAAACGCGGTTGTTTTTGGCAGCAATTATGTACCGATGCAGGCTATGGTGAAGGCAGGCATCCGGCTGAACCTGATTATGGCATTTGTGATTGTTGCTATCGTCTCACTGACCCGGCCCATGCTGCCTGGAGTTATTTAATACGGCCTCGGAGCATCCTGCCCTCGGCCTCTACGCAGTTCGAATTTTGCGAAATCCGAACTGCTTACTAAAGCCGCCCATCCATGGGCGGGTAGCGGTCGAATATCATGAGACCGTAAGCGTGGGCGGTTATTTAAAGCCCCATTCCACCCATGGATGTACCCCAGGGCACCTTCTCTTGCGCAAGCACAATTCACCTTGGATGGCGGCTGACAAAATAAACGGGAAAGCTTTTTGGACGGCTGCAAGCTGCCCATAGGGCGAGGGCCATGGATGACCCCTGGAAATCCCCGGCGGGGGAGGCCTGAGTCAACATCGTGAAGCCGTAAGTGAAGCAAGACCGACACAATTCCACAGGATTATGGAATTGGACGCCTGTAAGGCGCAGCGACGCTGGGCGAGGCATGG
>JAIPJD010000088.1 GCA_021734365.1 Mariprofundaceae bacterium
CAAATCACGCGACTCCTTCAAATGAACCTGTTCGTTACCAGAGCGATTTTGGAATTGTTTAAACCACCAGAACCAAGATTCGAAAACTGCGCGCAACTGAGACTGGCACTATGATTTCAAATAAGTGGGACAGCAGTGGCTCGGAGTCCGTTTAATTGGTTTTACTGCTATTCCCTAGAATTCATCGGTCTTTGTTTGAGCAGTTTTGGTGTATCATCCAATGTATGACACCGATCCGATTTGATAACTCCTATGCAGCGCTGCCGGAGCGTTTCTATTCCCGCATCCATCCGGAGCGCGCGCCGAAGCCTGAACTGATCCGGCTCAACGAGCCTCTGGCCAGAGAGCTGGGAATCGATATCGAATGGCTGAAGCCGGAGGCAGGGCTTGCCATGCCCTCCGGAAGCCGGATGCCGGAGAGTTCAGAGCCGATTGCCATGGCCTATGCCGGGCACCAGTTCGGTGGCTGGGTGCCACAACTGGGAGATGGCCGGGCACATCTGATCGGGGAGCTGATCGACGTGAACGGCAAACGCTTCGATGTGCATCTCAAGGGTTCGGGGCGTACACCCTTTTCACGTCGAGGTGACGGCAAGGCAGCCTTAGGTCCCGTTCTGCGCGAGTACATTGTCAGCGAGGCCTTTGCCGCACTGGGGATTCCATCCACACGTACACTGGCGGCCGTACTGACCGGCGAGGATGTTTATCGCGAAACCACACTGCCCGGCGCGGTACTGACGCGCGTGGCACAGAGCCATGTCCGTGTCGGAACATTCCAGTATTTCGCCTCCCGCAACGATATGGAGGCTGTCGCCATACTGGCCGACTATGTTATTGACCGCCATTTTCCCGAGCTTCAGGAGGCGAAGAACCCTTATCTGGCGCTGTTTGAAGCAGTAGCCATGCGGCAGGCCAAACTGATTGCCCAGTGGATGGGGGTGGGCTTCATCCACGGGGTGATGAACACCGACAATATGCAGTTGGTGGGTGAGACCATCGATTTCGGACCCTGCGCCTTCATGGACAGCTTTCATCCCGACAAGGTGTTCAGCTCGATTGATCAACACGGCCGCTATGCATGGAGCAGGCAGCCGGAGATCACCGGATGGAACCTGGCGCGGCTGGCCGAAACGCTGCTGCCGCTGCTGCACCCGGAAGCCGAAGAGGCGATTAAAAGAGCCGAGGGGGTGCTGGAGCGTTTCAGTGAGGCCTTTAGGCGCCACTATACCGAGGTGTTTTCAAACAAGCTGGGGTTGTCAGGTGTTGAGGCTGATGCCGGGTTTATTGAGGCAACGCTCTCAACGATGGCTGCCAACGAAGTCGACTTCACACGCTTCTTCAGGCGATTGACGCAGCTGGGAGTTGCCGGAGAGGGGGGTGAGAAGGGGCCGTTGCTTGAGCTGTTCAGTGATATGGATGCCGGTAACCGCTGGCTGGAGCAGTGGCTTGGGCGCTGGAACAGCGTTGAGGATAGAGAAGGGCGTCTGAATGCGATGCAGCAGGCCAACCCGATCTATATCGCCCGGAACCACCGTGTGGAGCAGGTAATTGAGGCGGCCATCAACGGCAACTTCGCGCCATTCCATGAACTGGTTGATCTGCTCTCACGCCCGTTTGATGCGCAGCCCGGATCTGAAGGTTATGAGCTGCCACCCACACCTGACGAGGAGGTACGGCAAACCTTTTGTGGCACCTGATTGGCGGTGGCTTCAGGGCTGGTTGTCTGTGGCAGAAGAGGGTTGAAGCGGTTTTATTTCAGGGAGTTGAGATAGAGATTTTCAACCTTGCTCCGGGCCCAGGGGGTTTTGCGGAGAAAGGTGAGGCTCGATTTAACGGAAGGGTCATGAGCGAAGCAGCGGATACGGATCCGCTCGGCCAGCTCCTCCCAGCCGTAGGTTTCGACAAGGCTTTTCAGCATCATCTCAAGTGTAATACCGTGCAGGGGATTGTTGGTCTGTTTTTCGCTCATGGGCGCATTGAGGCACAGGTGAGCGGATAAGTCCAAGGCCTGTTGGCCGTTGTGCGTTGGAGGAACTCCTCATAGCTTTAGCCGATCAATATCGGAATCAAAGTATGAATTGGAAACAGAATGAAATCTTTATGGAATGATGAAGAAGCAGAAAAATGCGGTGATGACCCTCTGCAACTGAGGGTCTACACATCCCGGCTGCTTGGCCGGGAGCCCTCGCTGGTACTGCACGGTGGCGGGAACACTTCCGTAAAAGCAACAGCAAAAGATATATTCGGTGATGAGATAGAGACGCTCTATGTTAAGGGCAGTGGCTGGGATCTGGCCACGATTGAAGCGGCCGGCTTTGCACCGGTTAGACTGGATGTGCTCAGGCGAATGGCAGAGCTGGAAGCCTTAAGTGACAGCGAGATGGTGGCCGCGCAGCGTGTGGCCATGCTTGATCCGGCTGCTCCCAATCCGTCTGTGGAAGCGATCCTGCACGCAATCATTCCGTTCAAATACGTTGACCACACCCACACCGATGCGGTGGTAACGATCACCAACACGCCGAATGGCGAGCAGCGTATCCGGGATCTTTACGGGGAACGTGTGCTGGTGATCCCCTATGTGATGCCGGGCTTTATTCTGGCGAAAACCATTCATGAGCTGACCAGCGATCTGGATTGGTCTGCTTGTGACGGCATTGTGCTGCTCAATCACGGGCTTTTTACCTTTTCAGACAGTGCGAGAGAGAGCTATGAATCCATGATCAGACTGGTTTCCGAGGCGGAAGCCTGCCTTGAAACAGATGCGCTGCTGAATGAGCCTGATGAGCAGGCCGATGAGGATCTGCTGGCTCTTGCCCGTATGCGCGCTGCGGTCTCCGATATCAGGGGAGAGGCAGTGATTGCCCGCCTTGATTCGGGAAGCAGGGCCGTGGCTTTTTCAAAGCGCGGAGATGTGGCAAAGATTGCCACACGGGGCACGCTGACGCCGGATCATGTGATCCGCACCAAGGCAGCCCCCGTTGTGGTTGAAAATGACGTCACAGCCGCTGTGGAGCGTTATGCGGCAGAATACAGAAGCTATTTTGAGCGCAACAGCAATGATTCTCTTACCTCTCTTGATCCGGCCCCCCGCTGGGCGGTGTGGCCGGGTTTTGGCTGTGTAAGCTTTGATCGCAGTGTGAAGGCTGCGGACATTGTTTCAGATATAAAGGATCATACGCTGCCTGCAATCCTGCAGGCGGAACTGCTCGGCGGCTGGCGTGTGTTGCCGGAAAAAGAGATGTTTGAGATCGAGTACTGGGAGCTGGAGCAGACCAAGCTGAAAAAGGGAGCCGCAGCTCCGGAGCATCAGGGCAAGGTGGCGCTGGTTACCGGTGCGGCCAGCGGTATCGGCAGGGTCTGCGCTGAAGTGCTGCATGCGCACGGGGCCGCAGTTGTTGCGCTGGATATTAATCCGGAAATTTCCACGCTGTTCGACAGACCCGATCTTATGGGCATTGTATGTGATGTGACCGATGATGCGGCACTGAAATCAGCCGTTGATGAGGCGGTTCGCCGTTTTGGCGGGCTGGATATTGTGGTTAGCAATGCGGGCATCTTCCCGGTAAGTGAATCTATTGCTGAGCTGAAGGAAGAGACCTGGGACAGAAGCCTCTCGGTAAACCTGACCAGCCATCAGAGGCTGCTGCATCATGCCGCGCCCTATCTGACGCTGGGGGTTGATCCTGCCGTGGTGATCATCGCCTCTAAGAATGTGCCGGCACCGGGCCCGGGAGCGGCTGCCTACTCGGTTGCAAAGGCCGGGCTTACCCAGCTTGGCCGGGTCGCTGCTCTGGAGTTTGCCGGAAGCGGTGTCCGGGTAAACATGCTGCATCCGGATGCCGTGTTTGATACCGCCATCTGGACCGATGAGGTGCTCAAAAAGCGTGCAGAAAATTACGGTATCACTGTTGAACAGTACAGAACCAAAAACCTGCTGGGGGTGGAGGTGAGCTCCCGCGATGTTGCAAATCTGGTTTCAGCTATGGCCGGGCCTCTTTTTGCAAAGACAACCGGTGCCCAGCTTCCGGTTGATGGGGGTAATGAACGTGTTATTTAGCATGAACTTTTTAGAGCTGCAGGACTGCGGACCGGTAGTGGTCAGGGTTGCCTGATGGATATTGATGCAATTATCCGTGGTATCAGCATATGGGCGCTGCCTGTGGTATTGGCAGTGGTACTGCATGAGGTGGCGCATGGCTGGGTGGCGGACAGGCTCGGTGATAACACAGCGCGTTTTATGGGGCGCCTGACGCTTAACCCGATCAAGCATATCGATCCGTTTGGAACCGTGCTGATACCAATATTGCTGATTGTTGCAGGTTCACCTTTTCTTTTCGGATATGCCAAACCTGTACCTGTGGATTTCAGAAAGCTTCGCCATCCCAAACGGGACATGGTCTGGGTAGCGCTGGCGGGGCCACTCACCAACCTGTTGCTGGCACTGGCAAGCACACTCCTGCTTGCGCTGACTGTAAACATGCCGCATTCGGCGGTCTGGGTGGCTGAGCCGTTGGCGCTGATGTGTCAGGCATCAATTATCATCAACCTTGTGCTGTTTATTTTCAACCTGCTTCCACTGCCACCTCTGGATGGCGGGCGGGTTGCAGTAGGTCTGCTGCCTGCTCCCATGGCATATCAGCTTGCCCGTCTTGAGCCCTATGGTTTTATTATTATTGTGGGCCTCTTGCTGCTGGGTGTGCTGGGGGCGGTGGTCGGCCCGTTGGTGATGGGTGGGAGCCACTTGCTGATCAACTTGGCGATTCAATGAAGAGTGTTGTATAATAGTATTGTAGCTGTTCTATGGTTTGGAAGAGGTGATGGTGTGGGCAGGTTGTTTTTATTTATTGTGGCGTTGTCAGTGCTGGTTGCGGCCCCGGATGTCGTTTTGGCGGATGCATCAGCAGAAGCTGGCAGGGTCACATATATAAAAGGCGATGCTTTTGTGATCCGTAATGCCGAGCAGTTGTCTCTTACCGAGGGGAGCAGAGTCTTCTCCTCGGATACGCTTGTAACAGGAGAGAGCGGGCGCATCAGTCTTGTTATGCGCGACGACAGTAAAATATTTGTGGGCAGATCAAGCCGCATTGATGTCTCCGAGTATGTCGTGAAAGAGAAATCCCTCATCTCAGGTGCATTTGACATGCTTTGGGGAAAAGTTCGTTTCTACGTTGCCAGCGTTAACAAGGGGTCCGCATTCAGCGTCAGCACCAAAACGGCCGTTCTTGGTGTTCGAGGCACTGAGTTTCTGGTTACTGTTCCGATTCCGGGCGGTATTACAGACCCGACTGCGATCAGACTTCCACCTGATCTGCCTGCAGAAGTTACCAGGGTAGTCGGTATTGAGGGGATGGTGGTTGGATTGTCACGCAGTGGCGAGAGGGCGGCAATCTCACCAGGTGTGACTGTTGAATTTACGCAGGCTGGAGAAGTGATCTTCAGATTCAGTGACAAGCCTGACGTGCCAAGGCCATTGCCCGGTGGTGGCCCGGATATTCCGAAGGTTCCCGGCCCTGCTGATTTGAGGACACCGCCACCGCCTCAACCGCATATTATTTCTCCCGGGCAGTTTTTGGATGCCCTTCCTCCTGTATGATACCCTGATATTATTGAGCCGATAATCCGTAACTGTTTTTTATCGGGCATATAGTATTAACAGGCAATTTGATGTTGCCAATTGCGGGCTGATTCTGTAGAAAGCGCGCCACTTCACATACCACCCCACATACGATTGTGCCAAACAGGTACTGGGTGGTAGAGGAAACAAAACAATCGGAGGACTTTATGTCTCAGTTTACTATGAAGCATCTGCTGGAAGCAGGTGTGCACTTTGGTCACCAGACCCGCCGTTGGAACCCGAAAATGGCTCCATATATCTTTGGACAGCGTAACGGCATCCATATTATCGATCTACAGAAAACTCTTCGCATGGCCAATGAGGCATACTCATTCATGCAGCACCTCGCTGAAGCCGGCGGGCATGTTCTTTTTGTCGGCACCAAGCGTCAGGCTCGTGATGCCATTAAGGAAGAGGCACTTCGTGCGGGCCACTACTATGTCAACCACCGCTGGCTGGGTGGCACACTTACCAATTTTGCCACAGTTCAGCAGTCTGTTCGTAAAATGAAGGATCTGCAGCGCCAGAAGGAAGAGGGTGTTTTTGAACTGCTAACCAAGAAAGAGGCTCTAAAACTTCAGCGCGAGCTGGACAAACTGGAGCGCTCGCTTGGTGGTATCGCCGATATGCTTCAGTTACCGGACTGCCTCTTTGTGATTGATGTTCGCAAAGAAGAGCTGGCTGTTAAAGAGGCTCACAAGCTGGGTATCCCCGTTGTTGCACTGGTTGATTCCAACTGCAGCCCGGATAATATTGATTATGTCATTCCGGGTAACGATGATGCGATTCGTGCAGTGAGACTTTTCTGCAGCAAGATTGCGGATGCGATTATCGAGGGTTCAGAGGCATGGCAGCTTGAAAATGCTGAAGATGGCGATGATGTCGTTGAAGCGATGGCCAATGCTGAAGAGGAGACCGAAGCTGGGGAAGCTGTTGCTGAAGAGTCTGCTGCTGAAGAGACTGTTGCTGAAGAGCCGGTTGAAAAGGAAGTCGTCGCAGAGAAGAGCAAAGCCAAGGCTGCCAAGGCCGCTTAAATTATTATGCTCATTCACCCTTCGGGTGTATGAAGTAAAGTATCGGAGGAGTTGAAGATGGCCCAGATTACGGCTGCTGATGTAAAAAAACTGCGTGAAATGAGTGGCGCAGGCATGATGGACTGCAAAAAGGCACTGGCTGAAACAGATGGTGACATGGATGCTGCCGTAGACTTTTTGCGCAAAAAAGGCCTTTCCGCCGCATCCAAGAAAGCAGGACGTATTGCTGCAGAGGGGGTGGTTCTTGCCAGGTCCGAAGGTAAGGCAGCCGTTGTTGTTGAGGTAAATGCAGAAACTGATTTTGTCAGTAAAAACGACAGCTTCACCTCATTTGTTAATGTAATTTCTGATATTATTCTGCATGAAAAACCTGCCGATATTGATGCACTTAAGGCCATGCCTTTTAAAGACGGCCTGACGGTTGAACAGACGCTTTCCCAGCTGATTGCAACCATTGGCGAAAATATGAGTATCCGTCGTTTTGAATTGATTGAAGTCGATTCAGGGGTTACCGCTGCTTATGTACATGGTGCCGGTAAAATCGGAGTTCTGGTTGGTATCAGGGGCGAGGAGTCTGAGGCGCTGAATGAGTTTGCCCGTGGTGTGGCGATGCATGTGGCCGCTGTAAACCCCCGGTTTATTAATCGCGATGATGTCTCGGCAGAAGCCATTGAACGTGAGCGCGCTGTTCTTACTGAGCGTGCCGCAGCCAGTGGTAAGCCGGAAGCAATTATTGATAAGATCGTGTCTGGCCAGATGGTCAAGTTCTACTCGGAAGTCTGTCTGCTGGAGCAGGACTTTGTTATGGACAGCGATCTGAAGGTTGGCAAGGCGCTGGAGAATATCCAGGCTGATGCTGAGATTACTTCCATTGCCCGCTTTCAGCTTGGTGAGGGCATTGAAAAGAAGAAGGAAGACTTTGCTGCTGAGGTGGCAGCACAGGTGAATGGCTGATTTATCTGTGAGTAATAAAACCGGACCCGCTTCGGCAGCACCCTACAAGCGGGTGCTGCTGAAGCTTTCCGGTGAAGTTCTGATGGGTGATACCAGTTATGGCATTGACCCTGAAACCATTTCCCGTCTTGCAGCTGAACTGATCGAAGTTCGAAAAAGTGGTGTCGAACTCGCCATCGTTATCGGTGGGGGCAATATTTTCCGTGGTATGATGGGAACAGCATCCGGAATGGACCGGGCAAGTGCAGACTATATGGGTATGATGGCAACCATCATGAATGCCATTGCTCTTCAGG
>JAIPJD010000089.1 GCA_021734365.1 Mariprofundaceae bacterium
TACTTGAGGCGATGTCGATCGTGCCGCGCCACCTCTTTGTCGACCCGGCGCTGAGCAGTCACGCCTATCAGGACTCTTCACTCCCTATCGGTGAAGGCCAGACCATCTCCCAGCCCTATATGGTTGCAAAAATGAGCCAGCTCCTCGAACTTAAGGGGGATGAGCGTGTGCTGGAGATCGGCACGGGTTGTGGTTACCAGACCGCGGTTCTCTCCCGCCTCTGCCGCCGTGTCTACACAGTTGAGCGTATTGAGTCGCTGCATGAGCGTGCCAAACAGAACCTGCGCAGGGCGAGGCATGCCAATGTGATGCTCAAATGCGGGGATGGAATGCTCGGCTGGGAGGAGTATGCCCCCTTTGACGCGATTATCGTTACTGCAGGAGGATTTGCCTCGGATGTCTGGATGCAGCAGCTACGGGACGGCGGCATTCTCCTGTTCCCTGAGGGGCAGGGTAGAGCACATCGACTGGTGCGGCGCAAAAAGCTCGGAGAACAGATCATCGAGGAGCAGTTTGATATGTGTACATTTGTTCCACTGCTGGAAGGGGTGAATCATCGTTGAGCCTGCTGTAACCCCGGTTGCAGGGAAGCAGATGTCATGGCTTCGGCGCTGTTACCACTGGACGCTCTCATGGGCGGACCGGCCGCATGCGCGCACGGCTCTTTTTTTCATTGCCCTGATCGAATCCAGCTTTTTTCCGATTCCTCCCGATATTCTTCTGATTGCTCTGGCGCTGGGGCGCCCTGAGAACAGCTTCAGCTATGCGGCAGTGTCGACTGCCGGTTCCACCATCGGTGCTGCCCTGGGTTATCTGATCGGCATGATGCTGTTTGCCGCCGTTGCGCTGCCGTTGATTGAGTTTTACGGTGTGATGGAGCAGTTTGATCTTGCCCGGCGCTGGTTTGCCGAATATGGCGTTGTGGTCATTCTGATCGCAGGCTTCTCTCCCATTCCCTTTAAGGTGTTTACCATTGCGGCGGGGGCTTTTGGCCTGCCGTTTCTCTGGTTTATGCTTGCATCACTGATCTCCCGGGGTGCCAGGTTCTATCTGGAGGCGGCGCTGCTGCACTGGGGCGGGCCGGGACTCAGAGTGCTGGTCGAACGCCACTTTGAGTGGATTACCGTTGCAGTAACGCTCCTTGTACTGGCAGGTTTTGCAGGATTATGGCTGCTGCATTAAGGATTCTCTGCCTTGTCGGCATTTTTACGCTCACGGCCTGTTATAAGACGGATCTGCCAACCTACCCCTACAGCAAGCCCGGCTATAGCAAACAGAGTCAAACTGCGCAGAAGCAGAGCTACTCAACCTACAGGGTAAGAAAGGGGGACACCCTCTACAGTATCGGAAAGCGGTTCGGTGTGGATCACAAGCTGCTGGCACGCCGAAACCATATCGGCTGGCCCTATACCATCTATGTAGGACAGCGGCTCTCACTGACCCGGACGGCGCCAAAGCCACAATATATGCCGATCCCCAGAACGAAGACAAAACAGGCAACGCCCAGAACATCGACAGGATCGACGAAGAAGGCCGTGTCTAAAAAGGTGTCTGCAACATCTCACAACAGGCCCGCCATAAACGGCTCTGTAAAATTACGCTGGCCGCTTAACGCCAGGGTGACCAGCCGTTTCGGGCGGCGTGGAAGCCGCATGCATGATGGTATCGACATAGGAGCCAAAGAGGGCACACCTGTCTATGCAGCAGCAGCCGGTGAAGTGGTCTACTCGGATCAACGCCTGAGCGGTTATGGCAAGCTGATTATTATCCGGCATAGCCGTGATATGTTTACCGCTTATGCACATAACCAGCGCAATCTGGTGCGCAAAGGCAACAGGGTAAAATCCGGTGATGTAATTGCCAGGGTGGGCAGGACAGGCCGTGCAAGCGGTCCCCATCTTCACTTTGAGGTAAGGCGCGGTTCCACACCTGTTGACCCGCTGGCCTACCTGCCACGAAGATAGCACATTTATGCGATATACATGTTCCGGTAAAGATATAAGAATTCTTCCTGTGGACAGGTCAACCAAACCCCTGTCTGTCCCAGGATTCATGATGCATGGAGGCACATATGGCTAAACGGCGGAGTCTGGACCCCATGACGCTCTATATGCGTGAACTTTCACGTTTTAACCTGTTAACGGCCCAGGAGGAGATCGACTACTCGCGGGCAATCTCCAAAGGTGATGAAGCCGCCCGCCAGAAGATGATCAACGCCAATCTCCGCCTGGTGGTAAAGATTGCCAGAAGATACATCAACCGTGGTCTTCCGCTTGCTGACATGATTGAAGAGGGAAATATCGGCCTGATGCGCGCTGTAGAGAAGTTTGATGATGCGCATGGCTGTCGTTTCTCCACCTATGCGACATGGTGGATTCGCCAGTCGGTGGAGCGGGCTATCATGAATCAGGCACGGACGATTCGTCTGCCGGTGCATGTGGGCAAGGAGTACAACTCCATGCTGCGCACCTCCAATGAACTGCGTGCATCGTTGGGTCGTGAACCGACTGAGAGTGAGATTGCCCTGCGTATGGGCAAGCCGGATGCAAGGATTCAGGCGCTGCTGGGCGCTGCTGTTCCGACTGAGAGTGCTGACAGCACACTTCATGAAGATGGTGACTTCACGCTCTATGATGTTACCGAAGATGAATCGGCCCAGCTTCCGGGTGATCATCTTGATCAGACCATCCGTGATGATATGTTGATGGGGTGGATGGAGAAGCTGACAGCCAAGGAGCGGGAGGTGGTTCGCCTGCGTTACGGGTTTGATCAGGAGAGTGACCCATGGACACTCGAGGCCATCGGCCAGCATATGGGGGTTACCCGCGAACGAATCCGGCAGATTCAGGGTGTGGCACTGCAGGAACTGCGTACACTTATGGATGAAGAAAATATTACTCTGAAGGAGATTATTTGAATCCAAATGCTGCAGTGAACCTGCGCGATTACATTCGAGATATTCCAGATTTTCCAAAGCCCGGCATTGTTTTTAAGGACATTTCACCACTGTTGGCAGACGGTAACGCCTTTTCTGCCGCTATCTCGCAGATGGCCTGTTCCATGCCGCAGGGCATTGATGCCATTGTCGGTATTGAGGCGAGGGGATTTATCTTCGGGGCTGCGCTGGCACAGCAGACCGGCGTCGGTTTTGTGCCGGTGAGAAAGCCGGGAAAGCTTCCGGCAGAGGTTCATTCGATTGAGTATGAGCTTGAATATGGCTTTGATGCGCTGGAGATCCACCGGGATGCTTTGAGTCAGGGGCACAAAATTGTCATCGTTGATGACCTGCTGGCAACAGGGGGAACCGCCCGGGCCACAGTGGATCTGGTGCGCCGGCTTGGTGCGGAAGTGACAGCGTGTCTGTTTGTTATTGAGCTGGGCTTTCTGGGTGGCAGCGATCTGTTGAACGATGTGCCAATACACGCCCTCGTTTCTTACTGAAAACTTCTGAATATCTCTTGTAAATTAGGGTCTGTTAACACAAAATCCAAATGTAGCGACGCGGCTATTTTTTAGGCTCTGCCAGGCATTTCGAGTGCTGTGTGCTGAATGCACATCGACGAGAAATAACGCTGGAGCGGCCAAAAATATCCCGTCCCATCGGGCTGCGCCCGAAACGAGGCCATGAGGCGTTGCTCGTCGCTCATTTGAATTCACCAAATTTCTCTCCTTGCGCCTTGCATGGCTTCATTTCTGGCAGCAGCGCTTCGTGTCTGTTTTATGTTAACAGACCCTGGATAGAACAACGTCAGTTGGAGGGTGCAGGATGGCCCTCAAGCCGTTATCATGTAGCCCGCCAGTGCCCTCGTAGCTCAGCCGGATAGAGCAACGGTTTCCTAAACCGTAGGCCACAGGTTCGACTCCTGTCGAGGGCACCATTTTAGTCATTTTGGAGTACATTGTATGGTAGAGAATATGAATCCTGCTATTCCTGTTTTAATTGAAGATGAGATGAGGCGCTCTTATCTCGATTATGCGATGAGCGTGATTATCGGGCGCGCCCTGCCCGATGCCCGTGACGGCCTGAAGCCTGTTCACCGCCGCATTCTTTTTGCCATGCAGGATCTTGGTTGCACGCATGATAAGCCTTACAAAAAATCGGCGCGTGTTGTCGGTGATGTGATCGGTAAATACCATCCACATGGCGATACAGCTGTCTATGATGCCATGGTGCGCATGGCACAGCCGTGGAGTATGCGGCATCTGCTGGTGGATGGTCAGGGTAACTTCGGTTCGGTTGACGGCGATTCTCCTGCCGCCATGCGTTACACCGAAGCCCGGATGAGCCGCGTAGCGGCCGAGTTGCTGGCAGACATCGATAAAGAGACCGTCGATTTCGGCCCGAACTATGATGACTCACTGGCTGAGCCAAAGGTTCTTCCTGCCAAGTTCCCGAATCTTCTTATTAATGGTTCACAGGGTATTGCTGTGGGTATGGCAACCAATATTCCGCCGCATAATATGGGCGAGAGTATCAGTGCGACCATCGAACTGATTAAAAACCCCACTGTTGGTGATGAAGAGCTGATGCAGATCATGCCCGGCCCCGATTTCCCGACCGGCGGCTTTATCTACGGCCGCATGGGAATGCGTGAGGCATTTGTTTCAGGGCGCGGCTCGGTCACCATGCGTGCCAAGGCTCTGGTTGAAATACATGCGCGTACCAAACGTACTTCCCTGATTATCAATGAGCTTCCTTATCAGGTGAACAAGGCCAAACTGATTGAGACGATTGCACACCTTGTCCGCGACAAGAAGCTGGAAGGGATCTCCGACCTGCGCGATGAGTCAGACCGTGACGGCATGCGTATCGCCATTGAGCTTAAACGTAATGAAATCCCGGAAGTGATCCTCAACAATCTCTATAAACATACCCAGCTGCAGTGCAACTTCAGCTGCAATATGCTGGCGCTGGTCGATGGTCAGCCGAAGCTGTGCGGTGTGCGTGAACTGCTGCTTCATTTTGTCGATCATCGTCGTCAGGTGGTAACACGCCGTTGCCTGTTTGATCTGGCAAAAGCCGAGGCCCGCTCACATATCCTGGAAGGGTTGCTGGTTGCACTTGATAACATTGATGAAGTGATCAAGCTGATTCGTGCCAGCCAGACCGGTGCTGAGGCCAAGGCAGGGCTGATGGAGCGCTTCGGCCTGTCGGATAAGCAGTCTCAGGCGATCCTGGATATGCGTCTGCAACGCCTGACCGGACTGGAACGCGATAAGATCAAGACTGAGTTTGATGAGGTGCAGGCACTGATCACATACCTGAAATCCGTTCTTGCTGACGAGAAGCTGTTGATGGGTGTGATTGTCAAAGAGCTTGAAGAGGTGCGTGACAAATATGCCGATCCGCGCCGCACCCAGATCATGGATGAAACGGCTGAGCTTTCAGTGGAAGATCTGATTACCGAAGAGGATATGATCGTCACCATCTCCAATGAGGGTTATATCAAGCGCAATGCCATTTCACTCTACAGGGCCCAGCGCCGTGGCGGTAAAGGCAAGACCGCGATGACAACCAAAGAGGAGGATTTTGTTGCGCAGCTGATGGTGGCTTCCACCCATGACTACCTGCTCTTCTTCAGTGATCGTGGGCGTGTATTCCGTAAGAAGGTTTATGAGGTGCCGCAGGCGGGCAGGGCCACGCGCGGCAAGGCGCTGGTGAACCTGCTCCCGGTTGAGAAAGATGAGAGTATTTCAGCCACGCTGGCTGTGCGTGAGTTCGAGGATGATTACTATATTGTCATGGCCACGGCCAATGGCGTGATCAAGAAAACAAAGCTCTCCGATTTCAAGAATATCCGGGCCAACGGCATTATTGCCATCAACATTGATGATGATGATGACCTGATCGGTGTGGCCCGTTCCAACGGCAGCCAGGATATCATGCTGGCATCCAGTGGTGGCAAGACGATTCGCTTTGCCGAGACTGATGTCCGGCCCATGGGTCGAAGCACACGTGGCGTGACCGGTATGCGGATGGCCAGGGGCAACAGGGTCATCGGTATGTCACTGGTTGTGGACCGTGCCTGCCTGCTGGCTGTTTCAGCAAACGGCTATGGCAAGCGTACCTCGGTGGATGAGTACAACTGCCAGAAACGTGGTGGTCAGGGTGTGTTTACGCTCAAGACCGGTGGCCGCAACGGCGCCATGATCGCGGCGATTCAGGTGGTAGAGGAAGACCAGGTGATGATGATGACCGATACCGGACGTCTGGTGCGTATCCGTATGGACGGGGTCTCTGTGATCGGGCGCAATACGCAGGGCGTGAAGCTGATCAACTGCACCTCTGAAGAGCGTGTGATCGGTGCAGTACGCGTGGTTGAGAAGCAGGAAGATGATGAAGTCGAAGGCGATGACTTTGAAGTGGATACGGCAGCGGATGAATCTGCGGACGGTTCAGGCAATCTGGAATGATTGATCGCAAGGCCTTTCGCACAGAGTTTGATGCGATGCAGGCAGCCGTTGCACGCCGTGGCAGTGATGTGGTCGCTGCGGATTCTGCATGGGGCCGGGCAAGGGCGCTCGATGTGCGTCAGCGCGAGCTTAAAGGGGAACTGGAAGCGCTGCAGTCAGAGCGTAACCATGTATCCAAACTGATCGGGCAGAAGAAGAGCACAGGTGAGGATGCATCGAAAGAGATGGCCCTGATGGGGGATGTCTCCCGCAGGGTTAAGGAGCTTGACGGGGTTGCCAAAGCGGCCGAGGCGGAGTTTACCGGTGCATTGCTGGAGATTCCCAATCTGCTGCATGCATCCGTGCCGGATGGTGATAACGAAGATGCCAATGTGGAGCTTCGCAAATGGGGTGAGCCCAGGAGCGATGGGGTGCCTGCGCACTGGGAGATCGGGGAAGCGCTGGGAATCCTTGATTTTGAAGCGGGTGCAACCCTTGCCGGCAGCCGTTTTTCAGTGCTCAGAGGCATGGGAGCAAGGCTTGAGCGTGCACTGATGCAGTTCATGCTGGATCTGCATGCTGACCGGAACGGCTATGAAGAGGTGTGGGTGCCTTCCATTGCAAACAGAAAGACGATGACAGGAACAGGGCAGTTGCCGAAGTTTGCCGATGATCTCTACAAGCTTGAAGGTGAAGATCTGTTTCTGATTCCAACGGCTGAGGTGCCGGTGACCAATCTTTACCAGGATCAGATTCTTGATGCCGGTTCCCTGCCTGTTAAGCACTGTGCCTACACGCCATGTTTCCGCCGTGAGGCAGGCTCTGCCGGCCGTGATGTACGCGGCATGATCCGCCAGCATCAGTTTGACAAGGTGGAGCTGGTTCAGCTTGTAAGCCCCGAGTGTGCTCTGGATGCACTCGATGATCTGACTGCGCATGCCGAAGCGGTACTGCAGGCGCTGGAGCTGCCATATCGCGTAGTGGCGCTCTGTTCCGGGGATACCGGCTTCTCTGCTGAGAAAACCTTCGATCTTGAAGTGTGGTTACCCAGCCAGGGGGTGTATCGTGAAATCTCCTCCTGCTCCTCCTTCGGACAGTTCCAGGGGCGGCGTGCCAATATCCGGGTTCGTGGTGAAGATGGCAAGCCGATGCCTGTGGCGACAGTCAATGGTTCCGGCCTTGCCATCGGGCGTACGCTGGTCGCGCTGCTGGAGAATGGCTGGCAGCAGGATGGTTCGGTGAAAATGCCAGTTGCTCTGCAGCCCTATCTTGGTGGCCGGGCGATGATTGCAAATGATCAATGAATGGCTATATTACGCCGCGCTTGATTGATCTCATTAGGGATCGTGTCTGATCGGGCACGTCTGATTGAGCATGATTGATTGAAGAGTTAGGAAGGGTGACAGAGCTGGCCGAATGTACCGGTCTTGAAAACCGGCGTAGGGAAACCTACCGTGGGTTCGAATCCCACCCCTTCCGCCA
>JAIPJD010000090.1 GCA_021734365.1 Mariprofundaceae bacterium
CATACGATAGACAATCAGCATGGCCAAAGTGAAAAGAATCCGGCTCTTTAGCTCCGGAATCTGGCCAATATTTGCCAATCCCCCCAGCTGACCTGCCTGCGCCATATTATTTGGCCTCTGCCACGGTTAGGGTGCCGCCGGCAGATTCAAATTTGGCTTTGGCAGATGCAGATGCTGCAGCTACAGTCAGACTAAGCTTCTTGGAAAGCTCACCCCTGGCTAACAGCTTAACAGGGTCTACTGCATTGCGAACAAGGCCCGCTTCAAACAACATGGCTGCATCAACCTTGCTGCCTGCCTTTAGCTTCTCAAGCTGACCAATATTGACGATCTGAAATTCGTTTCTTGAAACGGGTGTAAAACCACGCTTGGGTACGCGGCGAATCAGTGGCATCTGGCCACCTTCAAAACCACGCATCACCTTGCCGCCGGAACGGGACTTCTGGCCTTTATGGCCACGGCCGCCTGTCTTACCATGACCGGTACCGATACCGGCACCCAGACGCTTACGATCTTTGCGGGAACCATCTGCAGACTGAATATTATTTAGCTTCATGACTTATCTCCTACCTCGACCTAAGCCGCATCTTCGATGCGTACGAGGTGGCGTACCTTATTCACCATGCCACGGACGGATGGCGTATCTTCCAGTTCAACTGTCTGGTTCAAACGACGGAACCCAAGACCTGTCAGAGTCGCCTTCTGATCTTTGGAGTAGCCAATAGCACTCTTGATCTGGCGAACACGGATAACACTCTTTTTGGCCATGTTCATATACTCCTGTTTAACTACTAATACTTTACGGAAAATCAGGCGGACTTGCCGCGGCGTGCGGTGATCTGCTCCGGACTTTCCAGCTCTTTCAGGCCATTAAATGTTGCCCGAACCACATTGATAGGGTTTCGGGATCCCTGACTCTTGGTCAGAATATCCTGAACACCTGCTGCCTCAAGCACTGCACGAACAGCAGCGCAGGCAATGACACCGGTACCTTCACTGGCAGGCTTCATCAAAACACGTGAAGCATCCTGGCGGCCGGTTACCTGATAGTGGATAGTTCCATCGTTACGCGGAACGAAGATCATTGACTTGCGGGCAATCTCATTGGCCTTGCGAATCGCCTCGGGAACCTCTTTGGCTTTGGCGTGGCCAAATCCAACATGTCCATTGCCATCACCAACAACCATCAGAGCAGTAAAGCTCATGCGACGGCCACCGGAAGTGGCCGTTGAGATGCGGTTGATGCCAACCAGCTTTTCAGTCAATTCCAAATCTTCAGCATTGATCATCAATATACCCCTAGAACTTCAGTCCGGCAGCGCGAGCGCCCTCTGCCAGTGCCAGTACGCGACCATGATATGAGAAAGAACCACGATCAAATGAGACTGCACTGATACCTGCCTTCACAGCACGATCACCAAGCAGTTTTCCTACAGCTTCCGCTGATTCACGATTGCCGCCACCCTTAATCTCTTTATCAAGGCTGGATGCTGTTGCCAGAGTTTTACCTTCCGCATCGTCAATAATCTGTGCATAGATATGACGAGCCGAACGGAATACGCTCAGACGCAGACGTCCGGTTGATTTCACGCGTGCGCGAACACGACGTGAACGTCGGATGGCAGCACTGTTTTCATAACGCTTTGCAGACATGAAATGATCTCCTGCTTAAACTTTAAGGATGCTCTGAAATTCAGAGTATCCGCGTAGCCTATGGATGGGCTACCAAAATCAAAAAGAAGTGCCGGTCAGGCCTTCTTACCTTCCTTCATTGCAACATGCTCATCAACATAACGAACGCCCTTGCCCTTGTAAGGCTCCGGTGGACGGAAAGCACGGATCTCGGCAGCAACCTGCCCGACCTTCTGCTTATCAAAACCGCTGATAATGATATTGCTCTTCTCTACCTCTGCCTGGACACCTTCCGGAATTTCGTATTCAACCGGATGGGAGAAGCCCAGTGACAGGTTCAGCTTCTTACCCTGAGTCTGTGCACGATAACCAACACCACGCAGCTCAAGAACCTTCTTAAAACCTTCACTTACACCGGTGACGTTGTTTGCCAGCAGTGCACGTGCCAGACCAAAGTTGCCTTTCATCTGCTTGCTTCCAAGATCAGCACAGGCCAACTGTAGTTCGGAGCCTTCCTGTGAAATTGAAATACCATCAAAAAGAGGTGATGTCATTTCACCCTTCGGGCCTTTTACCGTGACACTGGAAGCTTCAATCTTTGCTTCTACGCCGGATGGCAGAATAACGGGTTGTTTACCAATTCGGGACATATCGTGTTACCTCAAAATACTGTGCAAAGCACTTCGCCGCCAATTTTGGCTTCACGTGCTTTTCTATCTGTCATAATACCCTGAGAAGTGCTCACAACGGCAACGCCATAACCACGACGAACACGGGGAATATCTTCCGCACCGCTATAGACACGACGGCCGGGCTTGGAAACACGCTTGATCTCGTGGATCACAGGCGCACCGTCATCGTCATAACGAAGCGTCAGGCGCAGGAAGCGGTGACCTTTATGGTTATACGCTTTAACTGTGGTGATATAGCCCTCTTCCTTCAAAATTTCAGCCATGGCAAGCAGTATGTTGCTTGCAGGCATTTCGATTTTTTCAATACCGGCAGTCTGCGCATTACGAATGCGAGTCAGCATATCGGCTATTCGATCCATCATCATAAGATAATCTCCTACTCGCTTCGTTTACCAGCTGGATTTAACCATGCCCGGAATCTCACCGGCCAGGGCATGCTTGCGCAGACAGATACGGCAGATACCAAACTTCCGGTAAACGGAGTGCGGCCGACCGCACAGTTGGCAACGCGTATATGCGCGAACTTTAAACTTAGGTTTACGATTGCATTTAGCAATCATCGCCTTACTCGCCATGGCAAGCTCCTCTTAATTCCGGAACGGCATGTTGAACTGTTTCAACAATGCACGTCCTTCGTCATTTGTTTTAGCCGTAGTGCAGATAGTGATATCCATACCACGAATCTTATCTATCTTGTCATAATCAATCTCTGGAAAGATGATCTGTTCTTTAAGGCCTAAAGTGAAATTTCCACGGCCATCAAACGACCTGGGACTAACACCCTTGAAATCCCGAATACGTGGCAGAGCCACATTCACCAGACGGTCCAGGAACTCCCACATACGCTCACCACGAAGCGTTACGCGGCAACCAACAATCATACCATCACGCAGCTTAAAGTTGGCGATGGACTTGCGGGCCTTTGTCATGACCGGCTTCTGGCCGGCAATGGCTGTCATATCGGCCAGTGCACCCTCAATCTCTTTGCGGTTCTGTGATGCTTCGCCAACGCCCATGTTGATCACGATCTTGCTGATCGATGGGACCTGCATAGGATTGCTGTAACCAAGCTCTTTACGAAGAGCCGGTGCAACACGTGCGTTATAATCTTCTTTCAAACGTGCCATTGCATCAACTCCTAACGATCCAGCACTTCGCCGCATTTGCGGCAGGTGCGAACCTTGCGTCCATCTTCCAGTTGTTTTGCGCCAAGACGAACACCGGCTTTACAATTACTGCAGTAGAACTGCACATTAGAGATCGCAATCGGTGCCTCTTTCTCAATAATTCCACCGGAACTATTCTGAGTCGGGCGAGTATGGCGCTTGATCATGTTAACTTTATTAACAAGCACGCGGCCATCCTGAGAGAGAACACGAACCACTTTTCCGCGTGCACCCTTATCACGGCCTGCGATCACAACCACCTCATCATCACGGCGGATTCGGGACTTGATATTTGTCGCCATTTTTTGCCTCACTATCCCCGACTCAGAGTACTTCTGGAGCCAGAGAAATAATTTTCATGTAACCCTTGCTGCGCAGTTCGCGTGTTACAGGGCCAAAAATACGGGTGCCGATAGGCTCTCCGTTTTTTGTCAGCAGAACCGCAGCGTTCTCATCAAAGCGAATTGAGCTGCCATCGGCACGACGGAATTCTTTGGCAGTACGGACTACAACTGCCTGTTGTACCTCACCCTTCTTCACCTTGCCGCCTGGTGCAGCATCTTTTACTGCAACCACAATCACATCGCCAACGCGGGCGTAACGGCGCTTGGAGCCGCCCAGCACCTTGATACAGGCAACTTTGCGTGCACCGGAATTGTCAGCAACTTCTAATACGGTTTCATTCTGAATCATCGTTAACCTCGCTTACAACTGCTCGGCACGGGTTACAACCGCTTCCATCAGCCAGCGCTTTCTGCGTGAAAGGGGTGCTGACTCAACAATTCGAACGGTATCACCAATTTCACAGGTGTTTTCGGCATCGTGTGCCATATACTTCTTGTGCGAACGAATAGTCTTGCGGTAGCGGGGATGCAGGAACTTACGTTCTACCTGTACAACAACGGTCTTTTCGCCTTTGTTGCTCACCACTACGCCCTCAAGACGACGTTTGTTGCTATTTGCTTCGGACATCATCTAACCCCTTAACCACGCTCAGTCAGAATTGTCTTGATACTGGCGATTTCACGGCGCACCTGACCGACACGTGCCGTATTGGTTAACTGCATCGTAGACTTCTGAAAACGCAACTTCATGCCTTCCGCAGCCAGTTCATTTATACGCCCTTTCAGATCAGTGTCAGAAAGATCGCGCAACTCTTTTGCCTTCATCGTCCAACTCCACGAACTACAATTTTGGTGCGAATAGGAAGCTTGGCTGCAGCACGGGTCAAAGCCTCGCGTGCCAGCACTTCATCAACACCATCCATCTCATACAGAACACGACCGGCCTTTACGGCTGCCACCCAGTATTCCGGCGACCCCTTACCCTTACCCATACGAACCTCTGCAGGCTTCTTGGATACCGGAAGATCCGGGAACATACGGATCCAGACACGGCCCTGACGCTTAATATGGCGGGTCATGGTGATACGAGCCGCTTCAATCTGGCGGGCGGTAATACGACCGGGTTCCATCGCCTTCAGGCCAAATCCACCAAAGTTAAGGCTGGCACCGCGCTCACTGAGACCGCGAATACGCTGCAGCTCCTTGTGATGTTTACGCCATTTTACTTTCTTAGGTTGTAACATAATCTACAAGCCTCTTTACGCTTCAGTTTCATCGGTATTACCCAGCTTCTCGCCGTTAAATACCCAGACTTTCACGCCAATAATTCCATATGTGGTCTTGGCTTCCGTGAAGCCGTAATCAATATCCGCACGCATGGTATGCAGCGGCACACGTCCTTCACGATAACCTTCGATACGTGCAATATCAGCACCGCCAAGACGGCCCGAACACTGAACCTTAATGCCCTTCGCACCCATACGCAGTGCACCCTGCATGGCACGCTTCATGGCACGACGGAATGCAATACGACGCTCAAGCTGGAAGGCGATATTCTCAGCCACCAGCTGTGCTTCTGCTTCAGGACGACGAATCTCCACAATGTAGATCTGCACATCCTGATCAAACTTCTTTTTCATGTCCTGACGCAGTGCTTCGATCTCAGAACCTTTCTTGCCGATCACAACACCCGGGCGTGCAGTGTGAACCGTGATCTTTACCTTGTCGGCCGGACGCTCAATAATAATACGGGAGATACCGGCATGCTTCATGCGATCCTTAACATAACGACGCATGCGAATATCATCGCGAAGCTGTGTGCCGAAATTCTTCTCTGCGTACCATACTGATTCCCAGCCGCGGGTGATGCCGACCCGGAAACCAATTGGATTAACCTTTTGACCCATCTCAAGAACTCCTTTAACTGCGCTCGGCCACAGACACTGTAATGTGACTGCGACGGCGATAACGTTGACGCATACGTCCCATACCCTTCGGACGATAGCGCTTCAGAGTTGCACCTTCGTCAACTGTAACAGTCGAAACGACAAGGTTATCGACATCAAGTCCGTTATTCTGCTCAGCATTCGCAACAGCAGATTTCAGAACCTTCTGGAACAGGCTGGCTGATTTCTTTGGCGACAGAGCAAGCACTGCCAGGGCACGATCAACACCCAGACCGCGAATGGCATCAGCCATCAAACGAGCCTTCTGGGCACTGATCTGCGCATCCTTGTGTAGAGCGCGAACTTCTTCAGACATTGCTCTTACCTCTTCCTGGCCTTTTTATCAGCACCGTGACCATAGTAGGTACGGGTAGGCGCAAACTCGCCAAGCTTATGACCAACCATATTCTCGCTTACATGCACAGGTACAAACTTGTTTCCGTTATGCACAGCAAAATTCAGACCCACGAAATCAGGTGAAATCGTAGAGCGGCGTGACCAGGTCTTGATCACTCCTTTCTTGCCTTCCTGAGACGTCTGGACTTTTTTCTCCAGAGAAGCCTCAATGTATGGCCCTTTCTTCAGGGAACGTGCCATGACTTACCTCACTTCTGGTTACGACGACGAATAATATCGCGATTCGACGTCTTGTTCTTACTACGGGTCTTGTGACCTTTGGTTGGTACACCCCAAGGGGTTACCGGATGACGACCACCGGATGTGCGGCCTTCACCACCACCATGTGGATGGTCAACAGGGTTCATCGCTACACCACGAACGTTT
Source organism: Mariprofundaceae bacterium (assembly GCA_021734365.1). Classification (GTDB taxonomy): domain Bacteria; phylum Pseudomonadota; class Zetaproteobacteria; order Mariprofundales; family Mariprofundaceae; genus WSZY01. The sequence continues at coordinate 6,564 of JAIPJD010000090.1, forward strand.
GGACGAATGCCCAACCAGCGGGAGCGGCCGGCCTTGCCAACCTTGCGGTTGGAGTGATCAGAATTGCCGATCACACCGATACTTGCCATACAGCGAATCTCCACACGGCGGAACTCACCGGATGGAAGCTTCAGGATAGCCATAGCACCCTCTTTACCCATTAACTGAATACCAACACCGGCACTGCGAGCCATCTGCCCACCCTTGCCGGGCTTCATCTCAACATTGTGTAACATCGTACCGACACGAATGTTTGCCAGCGGCAAAGCATTGCCCGGACGAACCTCGGCATCCGGCCCGGACATAACACTGTCGCCGGGACGAAGGCCCTGTGGAGCCAGGATATAACGTTTTTCACCGTTGGAAAACACGACCAGAGCAATATGTGCCGTACGGTTAGGGTCATATTCGAGGCGCGCAACCTTACCTTCAACGCCAAGATTGTCACGCTTAAAATCAACCATACGATAGAGACGCTTATGACCGCCACCGCGGTGAGCCGATGTGATACGACCATTGTTGTTACGGCCGCCGGACTTCTTCAGCCCCTCGGTCAGACTTTTCTCAGGAGCACCTCTGTGAAGGTCTTCATTTACAACAGCTACACGCCCTCGCGAACCGTTGGTCATTGGTTTCAATGCTTTCAGTGCCATCGTTTATACCTCTTCTGCCGCTTCAAGGGTCTGGCCTTCTGCCAGACGAATCATCGCCTTGCGATAACCCGGACGACGTCCCGTGTGTGCGCCACGACGCTTCTCTTTACCCGGCACGTTGATAACCTGAACCTTGGTGACATCAACCTCAAAAACAGCCTCGATCGCAGCCTTGATCTGCTGCTTGGTTGCATCACGTGCTACCCGGAAGGTGTACTGATTGGAATCACCTGAAGCGGTATGACTCTTTTCAGTAATAACCGGCTGGCGTAGTGTGTTAAAATGTTCGTAATTCGCACTCATGCCAGGCTCTCCTCGATATTAGCGACTGCTGCCTCGGTCATGACCAGACGATCATACTTCAACAGGTCATGCAGATTCATCTGACCGTTCAGAATAACCTTGGCATTTTGAACATTGCGGCTGGAAAGCTCTACGGAGCTGTTCGATTCAGCCAGAACATAGAGCCCCGAATTCACAGCAAGTGCATCAGCAACCGCTATAAAACCCTTTGTCTTTGGCTCAGCCAGTTCGAGCTTATCAAGCACGATCAGGCGGCCTTCACGCAGAGCATCGGAAAGAACCAGACGCACTGCACGCTGACGCTCTTTTTTGTTCAGGCGTGATGAAAAAGTGCTGGTGCCGTGAGGACCAT
>JAIPJD010000091.1 GCA_021734365.1 Mariprofundaceae bacterium
CATCGGAGATCTGAACCACCTGTTCGGGCGTCGGCGCGTTAATCAGCGCTCTCGGACGCTTTATGCCACGACCTTTTTTTGGTGGCTCAGTGAGCAACCGGTAGAGTGCGGTAATCAGCAAAGGTGCGGTCTGGCCGGTGCCGGTTCGCCCCTGACCGGCAACATCACGGCCAGCCAGAGTCATCGGCAGTGCAACCGCCTGGACATCTGTCAGCTCAGTAAAACCCATGTCATCAATGGCTCTCTGCAGCGGTTCGGCAAGGTTAAGTTCTTTGAATTGCATACTGTAATTTATTTACTCCTGAGATCACTTTTTCAAATAAAAAAGTGCCGTAAGCCCCATGAAGGGCCCGTAATTAACGGTGTAACCCGTTGATTTTGTAGGCAAAGACAAAATAACACTGTTAGCTTTGCAGATAGGAACACAGGCAGGATGCCCCTGTTCCTGTTTCACAATTCCCGCCATCCTATGTTAGATAGGTTTGCCTCGCAAAAGATATCGCAGTACTGTGCGCAACCTCGGGCTCATGGCGCAATTGGTTAGCGCTACCGGCTCATAACCGGTTGGTTCCAGGTTCGAGTCCTGGTGAGCCCACCATTTTTTGGCAAAACGAGAACTGTATTATGGCAAACGATATCAATCCCGATCATCTGCGTGAGCTTGTGCTTGCCCATCTTCCGGATGCAGAAGTTGAGGTGAAACTCTTCTCCGGTAATGATCATTTTGAAATGGAAGTTGTATCACCCAGCTTTTCCGGCAAGTCTCGGATTGCACAGCATCAGATGGTCTACGCGGCCATGGGCGAGCACATGCGTGAAGCGATTCATGCACTGGCTCTGAAAACCCGGGCAAAGTAAGAATGGAAGCCCCGAACCCATGGATGGGTGAGCAAATCAGAGGCGCTGAAAGCCGATGATTTGTAAAGAATCGAAAACCGCGTTTTTCGATTCTGTGGAATAAAAGGCCGAGGATGGCCTTTTACGGATGCATAAAGCAAAGGAGTTTTATATATGAATGACACAGTTGAGCAGCAAATTGATAAACTTGTTCAGGAGCATGACATTGTTCTGTTTATGAAAGGTACGCCCCAGTTTCCACAGTGCGGTTTTTCTCAGCGCGTGGCTGCCATTCTTAATAGCCACGGTATCGCTTTCGCAGCTGTAAATGTGCTGCTCGATCCTGCCGTACGTGAAGGCATCAAGGTCTACAGCGACTGGCCTACCATCCCTCAGCTCTACGTGAAGGGCGAATTTATCGGCGGCTGTGACATCGTTGCCGAAATGGAGGAGTCCGGTGAGCTTGCCGGGCTGCTGGCTCCATTTAAGGCCGACAGCGCCTGAGGTAGAGAGCTGCCCTTGTGAAGCGTAAATATCTGGTATAAAGTTGTAGTACGGATGTTTAAATCTGTTTATGACTTCAGCATGGTAAGGCTGACTGACTCTCTACCCGGCGGTGTGATCCACTAAATGGCCGGACTCCACGCACAAACCAAACTCACTCAGAAGCTGGGTCAGCGCCTGGCACTGGCTCCGCAGCTCACCCAGAGTCTGAAGATCCTGGCCATGAACTCTCTCGAACTGGATGCCTATCTGGAGGAGTGTCTGGAGAGTAATCCGCTTCTCGAGCAGGAGCCTGAAATCTCCATGCCTGAAGCTGCTGAGAGCGGTGGTGAGGATGCGGAAAGCAATGAGGATTGGCGCGAACAGGGCGATGACCGATGGGAGGAGATGTACTCCTCCTCCGGCCGTAGTGCCCTCCCGGATCAGGACACCCAGATTGAGGAAGAGCTTAGCCTGAGCGCTTCACTGCATGAGCAGATTGACCGGGAACCGATGAGTGACCAGGAGCGCGCCCTTGCCCATGTGCTGATCGACTCACTCGAAGATGATGGTTACTTCCGCTCCGACCCACATGAGATAGCCGCCACAACCGATAGCAGCGCGGAGGCGGTGATCACCGTGCTCGAGGCCGTAATTCAGGAGCTTGAACCGGCAGGAATTGGTGCACGGGATCTTGTCGAATGCCTGTTGCTGCAGTTGAATGATACTGATGGCGCCAGCAAGCTGGTGCGGCGTATGTTGCTGCACTTTTCCGATGCCCTGTTTGAGCCGGATGATGTTCTGGTCGGGTTGTTGGATTGCTCTTTCGACGAGCTCGACCAGGCGCGGGCACGTATGCGGCGCCTTGATCCATTTCCGGGCCACGGCTTGCGTGGAGATAACAATATCTATGTTCGCCCGGAGATTATTTTCCGGCGAAGTAACCGTGACATTGAGGTGGAAGTTCCCGCCTCTGCACACCGTTCGCTGCGTATAAGTAATCAGTGGGATGGCCATCAATGGGCAGGGTCAGATAGTGATTTCATGGACAACGCCATGCAGGAGGCCACGTGGCTGCTTGACGCTCTGGATCAGCGCAGCGAAACACTGATGAAGGTGGGTATCTGCCTGGCAAAACGTCAGCGCGCCTTCCTCGAACATGGGGCCCTTGGCCTGAAGCCTCTGACACTTCAGGATGTGGCTGAAGAGGTGGGGGTTCACGAGTCCACCATCTCACGAGTTACCAATGGTAAATATGCTGAAACTCCGCTGGGACTGATTGAGATGAAGCGCTTCTTTTCGGCGGGCCTGCCGACACGTGGAGGCGGAACCATTTCCGTCTATCGGGTTCAGCAGCGTGTGAAGGCAGTGATTGAATCTGAGCCGGTCGGCAACCCGATCTCGGATCAGGCGATTGCGGATCGACTGAAGGCTGAAGGAATTGAGGTTGCCCGCCGGACCGTGGCCAAGTATCGTGAACAGGCCGGACTGCCAACCAGCAGCCAGCGTCGGCGAAATGGCCGGGCACGTATTGCCCGGAATGAGAAGGGCAGGACATCGGCATGATGGAGTGTACACTCCGTCGCCGGAGAGATTGATCACTATGTGATCATAATTCTGAAAGGGTATGCCCTTTCAGGTGGAGTCGCAGGGAAGCGTTCTTCATAAGTTGAAAATTACGGAGGAAAATTATGCAAGTATCCATTACGGGGCGTCATGTGGACCTGACTGATCCACTCAAAGATTATGTCAATGACAAACTCCAGCACCTGAAACACTCATTCGACCACGTGGTTGATGTACATGTGGTGCTCTCCGTTGAAAAATTCCGGCAGCGCTGCGAAATCAATATGCAGGCCAGCGGAATTAATATCCATGCACGTCATGAAACAGAAGATATGTACGCTTCAATCGATGGTGTGGTGGACAAGCTGAACCGGCAGCTGAAACGCTATCGCTCCAAACTGCACAGGCATCAGGGCCAGCATGGGCAGCGCAAAGGCCGTGAGATTAAGGTCTCTCACCGTGTACTGGATGTTGCTCAGGACAGTGACGAGCTGGCTGAGGATTTTCAGCCGGAAACACTGAACCATGAGCATATCAACGCTCAGCCAATGAGTGTTGATGAAGCAGTCATGCAGCTGGAACTGGATGAGAACCAGAACGTGCTCTTCTTCACCAATCAGGAAACCGACTCTCTGAATGCACTCTACCGCCGCTCAAACGGCACATTGAGCTGGATTGAGCCGGAAGCTCAATAAAAGAGTGCTCTGATCTCTGCCATGGACAAGACAACTCTGATTCAACCGGAAAGAGTGCTGCCGGACTCGGAAGCAAGCAGTAAACGTGCGCTGCTGACCGAAATGGCACACTCCCTCTCTTCAATGGACCCGGATCGGGTGCTGGAAGTAGTTATGGCAAGAGAGCATCTGGGTAGTACCGGTATCGGCCATGGTGTAGCAATTCCACATGGCCGTATGCCGGATCTGGCTAATCCGGTCATTGCGCTGGTAAGGCATAAGGAGGGCATCGATTTCGATGCCATTGATGGTGCGCCGGTTCACATTGTGATTTTGCTGCTCGTACCGGACAGTGAAGATCAAGCCCATCTGGAACTGCTGGCCCGGCTGGCCCGGTTGCTGCAGCAGGGCCCGATCCGGGATTCCATCATGCATGCCGACTCCCCCGAGGCTATAGCCCGACTCTTCGACGACGAGAGTCTTCAATAAAATGAGCCCGCAGCCCCGTATCACCATTGGTGAGCTGCTTAAAGAGCGGGGCGAAGTGCTGAACATGAAGCTTATCGCCGGGGAGAATGGACTATACCGCTACATTGATCACCCCCGCATGCAAAAGCCGTCGCTGGCTTTTGCCGGATTTCTTGAAAACCTGAGTGACTACCGCCTGCAGGTAGTCGGGCTGACGGAGCTTCACTACCTTGAAACACGGCCCGAAGCCGAGCGGAAAACTGCGGTAGATGCCGTATTTGATCTGCGTCTGGCCGGGGTGGTTATTACCGGTGGTGAAACAACACCTGATATCATTCTTGAAGCGGCAAAACGAACCGATACACCGCTGATGACCACACCTCTGAGATCGGCAGTATTTATGACTGACATGATGCTCTTTCTGTCAAAAAGGCTGGCTCCAAGCACCTTTACGCACGGTGTCTATCTCGATATTTTCGGTGTCGGTGTACTGTTGACCGGTGCCAGCGGTATCGGCAAGAGCGAGATCGCACTGGAGCTGATTGAACGCGGCCATCGCCTGATCTCAGACGATATGGTTGAACTGGTCAGGCAGGGATCGGAAGTGCTCGTTGGCTATAGTCCTGAATCATTAAAATACCATATGGAGATTCGAGGCCTGGGTATTCTCAACATTCGTGACCTCTACGGAGCTGCTGCCATCACTGACACAAAACGACTACGCCTTGTCATTGAAGTGATCCCCTGGGAGAAACTCTCCGAGGAAGATCGTATACTGGGTGAGGACAGCACCATCACACTTAATGAGGTAACTCTGCCCAGAATCCGAATCCCCATTCGCCCCGGCCGCTCCCTCGCCGTTATCATTGAGGTGGCCACGCGTAACCAACTGCTCAAACAGCGTGGCCTTGATAGCAACAAGGCCTTCACCGAGGCTCTGGAAGAGCGTATTCGCAAAGGCAGCGTCAAATGAACAGGTTGAACAGATGCTGATAATGATTACAGGCCTGTCAGGAGCAGGGAAGAGTACGGCCCTGCATGCACTTGAGGATCTGGGCTTCTTCTGTACCGATAATCTGCCTGTAGAAATGCTCTCCGACTGGGCCGGGCAGGTAGAGAGGCAACACCGGAACGCGGCGGTCTGCATTGATATTCGAAGCAGCGCCAGCCCGGAAAAGCTTAACGATGCACTTGAAAAAGCAGGCGGTGAAAATCAGTGGCAACTGCTTTTCATTGATGCCAGTGATGAAGTGCTCCTGCGCCGTTTTTCAACGCTGAGGCGCAAACACCCCTTCAGCTCCGATGAAGAACTCTCCAAAACCATCAATCGTGAACGCAATGCACTAAAACAACTGCGTGAACATGCCAATCTGGTTCTCAACAGTAGCAACCTTAATCCATATGAGCTGTCGGAAATGGTTGAATCATTCTGGAAAAGCCGCTGTGAGAACGTGCATCCCTCACATGATATGGTCTGCTCCATCATCTCCTTCAGTTATCAGCGGGGCTTACCTCCTGCTGCAGATATGGTCGTGGATATGCGGTTCCTGCCCAATCCACATTATGACCCTGAACTTGCCCCGCTTACCGGGCAGGACGCACCTGTTCAGGCATTTCTGGCAGGACTTCCGGATGTGAAAGCGGCAGAAGAGAAACTGTGTGACTGGCTCAGCTTCATCTGGCCCCGGCTGAAGCGGGAGCGAAAGCGCTATTTCACACTGGCTCTGGGGTGCAGTGGTGGCAAACACCGCTCTGTCTATATGGCGGAGCGGGTGGCGAAGTGGTTGCGTGATCAAAATATTGCCACACCGGTTCTGACCCATAGAGAATTGGACGTTGCCACTCTATAATCTGTTGGGGAGCCACGTTTTCAGGAGTGACAGATGATTGGAATCGTACTTATTGCACATGCCCGTATCGCCAGCGAAATGCTGGCGGCGGCTGAACATGTACTGGGAAAACAGTCTCTGATTATGTCATTGAATGTTGAAGACTCTGATCGCCCTGATCAGCTTCATGAACAGCTTCAGCAGATGCTTCAGCAGACCAATACCGGTGACGGGGTGCTGATTTTTGCTGATATGTTTGGTGGTACGCCTTGCAATGTGGCACTTAGCCTTGTCAGTGAAGGCAATGTGGAGATGATATCCGGTTTTAACCTGCCATCACTGATCAAGGCCATCTCTCTGCGCAGGCAACCCGTCAGCCTGCATGAGCTGGCCCGTGAAGTAGCCTCCTCCGGGCAACAGTATATCTGTCTCGCATCCGATTATATGGTCGAGCATTATGATCGGGGATGCAGGCCAACGGAGGATGATCAGCCTGATGCCTGAGCGGCGCGTACACATCCAGAACAAACTGGGACTGCATGCCCGGGCATCTGCCAGGCTTGTTTCCACAGCTTCCCGTTACAGCAGTGAAATCATGCTGGCAAAAGATAAGGTTAAGGTGAATGCAAAAAGCATCATGGGCATCATGATGCTGGCTGCCGGTAAAGGCGCCGACCTGATTCTCGAGGCGGAGGGTCGCGATGCTGAAGAGGCGCTTGATGCCATTGAACAGCTGATCAACACCCGTTTCGGAGAGGAGGAGTAGCCGTGGCTGAAGCGGATAGGCCCACCTTCCGTGGCGGTGGAGTTGCTAGCAGCGATGGCATTGTCATCGGCCACATCCAGAAGCTTACTGTAGGCCGCCACCCGATCCCGGAGCGTACCGTCAAGCACACCGAGATCCCTTTTGAACTGCAACGGCTGGATAGTGCCCTGCAGAAAGCGCTGAAGGAGCTGGATGAGGAGCAGGAGCATCTGGCTGGCCTTAGTAGTCAGGAGCCGCTGCTGGTTCTGGAGGCTCATCGCATGATGTTGCTTGATCCGGAGCTGATTCAGAAAGTTCGTCAGCTCATTGAGGATAAGGAGATCAATGCCGAGTGGGCGCTGCGCCAGCAGCTCGATGCCATTGGCTTGATATTTGATGAGATTGAAAACCCCTATCTGCGAGAGAAAAAAAGCGATATTGAACAGGTGGGCATGCGAATCCTGCGCCAGCTGATGGGTCAGTCCCTGAAGCTTGAGCTGCCCGGTAAGTCAGAGCCCCAGATTCTGCTTGGTCAGGAGTTCTCACCTCAGGATATTGTAGCACTGTGGCGTCTTGGCGTTGCCGGCATCATCGCTGAACAGGGCGGCATGAATGCCCACTCCATCATTGTTGCTCGCGGTATCGGCCTGCCGGCGCTGATTGGTTCGGATAATATCCTGGATAAGGCCGAAGATGGTGACGCCATTATTCTGGATGCCAGGCTGGACAGATGGATTCTCAACCCTACCGGCAAGGATCTGGAACAGTACCGGAGCTTTACAGCCGCTCTCGAAGTGATCCATAACGACCGTGAACAGTTTGCCGACAAACCCTCCCTGAGCAGGGATGGAAAAGCACTTCCGATCATGGCCAATCTTGAGTTTAAGGAAGAGTTGCGGCAAACCCATCATGTGGGAGCAGAAGGAGTCGGCCTGTTCAGAACTGAATTCATCTTCCTGCAGAGCCTTGATGTGGCCAGTCATGCCGCCACACAGCAGCAGCACTACTCCCATGTGGTTCGTGCCATGAAGGAGGCACCGGTCACCTTCCGGCTGCTGGATATCGGCGGCGATAAACCGGACCTTTTCAGACAGCTCTCCGGCTATCGCTATGGTGGTGCCAATCCCGCCATGGGCCTGCGTGGCATTCGGCTGCTGCTGCGTCTGCCGGATCTGCTGAAGCAACAGCTGACGGCCCTGATCAGGGCCTCCGAAGACGGTCCGCTCAAT
>JAIPJD010000092.1 GCA_021734365.1 Mariprofundaceae bacterium
AACTATCGTGCAAAACCCGGAATCAAACCCGCTTAAAACTGGCGACCTTTCTGATTTAAGAGTCTATAAATACAAACAGCATGGGGCTCTGCTATTACTTGCCTACCATTACAATAAACAGGAGCAGATCATAAACCTTGTTGCCATTGGCCCACATGAAAATTTTTATCGAGATTTGAAGCGATGATCAATGGCTGTAAAAGTGTAAGGGGTCTGCGTTGATTAACTGGAGCGTTTTAAATGAGCCGGTAGCCATCGGGCTGCTCGTTCTCACGGCACTTTTCGCCATTGGCTGGTTGCTTACCTATCTTAATCAGGGCAAATCAATCACTGAGCTTGAAGAGCAGATTAAGGAGCAGGAAGGGGTAATTGATACCCAGAAGCAGGATATCACCAGCCAGATGATGACCAACACCCAACTCTCCGAACAGGTTCGCTACAGCGGGAAACAGATTGCTGATCTTGAACATCGACTGGCTTCCGGGAGCTCAACCATAGATGACCTCAACAGAGAGGTATCGAATAGTAAATCGACGATCAGAGAGCTTGAAACACGCATGCATGAAGAGCGCAAAGCAACAGCTGAGAAGCTGGCACTGCTTGAAGATGCGAAAGAAAAATTGGGGACAGAGTTCAAGCTGCTTGCCAACCAGATATTCGAGGAGCGGGGCAAAGCTTTCTCGGAGCAGAACCGAAGCAGTATTGATGAGATTCTCAAACCGATGAAAGAGCAGCTTGGTGATTTCCGCAAGCGTGTCGACGAGGTTCATCTCAATGACTCAAAAGACCGCGCCTCACTGAAAGAGCATCTGGCTCAGCTTGAGAAACTTAACCGCCAGATGAGTGAGGATGCCGTTGGCCTCACCCAGGCGCTGAAGGGTGAGAGCAAGGCGCAGGGTAACTGGGGTGAGATGATCCTGGAGCGCATCCTTGAGACATCCGGCCTGCGCGAGGGGCACGAGTTCCTGCGTGAGGATTCGACCACCATTGATGTGAACAGGCGCCTGCGCCCTGATGTGATTGTTCGCATGCCGGGTGTGAAACATATCATTATCGATTCCAAAGTTTCACTGACCGACTACGAGCGTGCTGTTAGCGCCGGTGATGAGGCCGGGCGAAAGAAGCATGTTAAGGCGCATGTCCAGAGCATGAAAAACCATGTGCGCGGCCTTGCCGATAAGCATTATGCGCAGCTTCCCGGAGTCAACTCACCGGATTACGTCCTGATGTTCATGCCAATTGAGGGCGCCTACATGATGGCGATTGAAGAGGACCAGGGTGTCTTTGAGGCCGCGTTTGATAAGGGTGTAGCCGTGGTTACGCCTTCAACCCTGTATGCCACACTGAAACTGATTGAGCAGCTCTGGCGCTATGAGCGCCAAAGTGAAAATGTGGTGAAGCTGATCGACCGTGCAGGAAAACTGCACGATAAGATGGCGACCTTTGTGGAGTCATTCGAAGAGGTCGGAACCCGGATTGAGCAGGCGCAGAAAGCTTATGACACGTCGCTGAACCGCATCAAGACCGGCCCGGGCAATGTGATCAGCCAGATTGCCACGCTTGGCAACCTTGCCGGCAAAACCAAAAAAGAGCTTCCAAAGCACCTGACTGAATCCGCATCGCTTTCTGACCAGTCGGATGATAGTTAGGAATTAAGTATTGTGAATCGCCCCGGTTTTTACGGAGTCCCCGGAATTCTGGCTCAACCTTCAAACAGCCCATGATTTGAAAGTCACCAAAGCAGATAAAGCCAGCGAAATTGAGCATGACATCACGCCATTGGCGGCATGACGCCGAAGAGCTTTCCAATCGGTGCGACAGGTATCAATATTTGATCGGATAGAATAAATTCCGGAGGCAAAATGAAATATCCTGCATTTTATGATCAGGTTGAAACCATTGTTGTGCGCGACCCGCTGGCAGATTTTCTCGGGGCATTTGAAGATGGCATCATTGAATACAGCTATCTTGATGTTACCCGTCTTGCCGGGCACTCCTGCCCGACCGTAGCCGGCGCCTATCTGATGGTTGCGCGTGGAATCAAGGCACTGTTTGAAAATAAGCTGCCGGTGCGCGGCGAGATCGAAGTGGCCATGCAGCAGAATCAGCATGAGGGTGTATGCGGTGTGATTGCCAATGTTTTTTCCTACGTTACAGGCGCTACTGAAAGCTCAGGCTTCCATGGTCTGGCAGGCCGGTTTGATCGCCGCCAACTGCTCTCTTTCGGACACCAGATTCCGGCACAGGTGCAATTCACCTGCAAGAGCAACGGACGATCCGTACTGGTTTCTTATAGCCCGGGTTGCGTACCTGCCGATCCGGATATGAGTCCTCTGTTTTCAAAGGCTGTTTCAGGCCAGGCTGATGCAGGTGAGGCGTTACGTTTTCGTCAGCTCTGGCAGAGCCGGGTTGAAAGCATATTATGTGATTATGCCAATGATCCGCGCCTGCTGATGGTTGAACCGGTTCAGGATTAGAGCCCGCTAAGATGAGAGCGCGGTTCTGATGACAGCAGCTGCTTCGGTTTTGCCACCGGGGATGCCGGCGCCGTCTCATCCACTATCGCCCTGGATGGCATCAACTTCCTTGTCGTTTCATCAAATGCGGCATAGGCATCAACGGTTCTCTGCTTGGGTGTGTTCTCTCGCAGCCATGCCACCATATCCATCCACATCCGGGATATCTGGCCTCTGGAAGGCATGATGCCGGCATGCGGTAGCTCAACGGTAATCACCGGAATCTGGTGCTGTATGCCCGCACTGTTTCCCAGCGATCCGGGATATGTGCCGATCAGTTGCAGGTGCAGATACCCCAGCTTACGCGGGCCGGCAGGCGGCCCATCAAAATCCAGCACGCCGTAAGGGGCATGTACTGAAACAATGACATGGGGTTTGAAGCTGCGGATCTCCTCGTATAACCAGCGTGATTCCGGTTCGCTCAATGGCGCTTCGCCCGGATAACGCCTGGGGTCCTTACGCGTTTTGTCCCAGTACTTACGTGTTTTCTCATGCCACTCCGGGGTCGGCATATTGCGGTTCAAATCAACGCCATGGGCATTCAGGCGCTGTGAACGCCTTTGCAAAAGTCCATCGGGATTAACCAGTGGCGCCACATGCCAGTGAAACATGCCGGAGTGATAGATATCCAGAGTCTGCATCCATTTGAAAACAACACTGACCGATGCGTACTCGTCCCCATGCGTGCCGCCGATCAGCAGAACACGGGAGATGGGCTCCCGGCCCGGCAGCGGGGGATAATCTTTCATCATGATGACCTGCCCGTTTACCGAGCGTGCGCCGGAGTCCTCAAGTTTTCTGTCCAGACACTGCCTGATTGTCACACTGCCGAGCTTGTGACCGATTCGCGTGCATTGTTCAATGACCGGGTCTGAAGTTTCACCTGCCATGGCCTGCCGGGCCGGGAGAAAACCGCTGGCTGCCACGGCAGTAGCGGAAAACAGTATGCATACGGCAAAACAGACAGATGCTGATGTGAACAGTGACTGCAAATGGTCTGGCCGAGGCCTCTCTGCAACTTTGTCCCGGAACATGGCCCCTTTATACATCAACACCGCCACTGCCGTCAGTACAGAGTGTTGTCAGACTTGTGCCGTTGACTGGGGGTGCCGGAAAGCCGTCCGGAATGGGAGGCTGGAGAGTTATGCGTTTTCCTGTTCGCATATATTGTGGTGATAGAGATAGACGAGCGTGAAGAGAATCAGCGCCACGCCGAAGGTGATCATATAAACATCGGCCAGTGCAAACACTACGGAATAACCGCCGAAGATGATCACGCAGAGCACAGCCATACGTCTGGCATTGCATGAGATGCACTGATGCTCTTCCCAGTTTCTGATCATGGGGCCGAAGGCCCGGTTGGCGAGCAGCCAGCTGTGCCAGCGAGGTGATGACTTGGCGAAACATCCCGCGGCCAGCAGGACAAACGGGACTGTGGGAAGCAGCGGCAGAAAGATGCCGATAAAACCCAGTCCGATAAACATGAATCCAAATGCTCTGTATATCACCATGGTGCAACCTCTGTTTAATATCTTTAAACGGGCTGTTACTCGCCCATACTCCGGTTTTCAGAGCGTATCTTATCAATTATATCGGTGCGAACAACGGTTACGTTTGCTTAAGCCGATGGAGCCTGATCCGCTAGTGTATCAACATCGCGTCAAACAGATCAGGCGCCCATATCCTCTTCGGGGTTTGCACTGACCTGATGAATGGCAAGGTCGGCACCCATGTACTCATCCTCCTCGGAAAGACGAAGGCCCATGGTGGTTTTGATGGCTCCGTAAACCAGAAGCCCGCCGGCAATGGCGATACTTACGCCAGTCAGTGACCCAACCAGTTGTGACATGAAGGTAACGCCTCCTGCACCACCCATGGCAGTAGAGCCGAAGATACCAGCAGCAATGCCGCCCCACAGGCCTGCACCACCATGCAGGGGGATAACACCGAGCACGTCATCGAGTTTCAGTCTGGTTTGAATGAGCTGGAAGCCGTAAACAAAGCCGACACCGGCGACAATACCGATGCTGAGGGCTCCAACCGGGTGAACAATATCCGAGCCTGCACAGATCGCTACAAGACCTGCCAGTGCACCGTTGTGGACGAAGCCCGGGTCATTCCTGCCTGCAACGAGGGCCGCCAGCAGGCCGCCAACCATCGCCAGCAGTGAGTTGATGGCGACAAGGCCGGATGCACCTTCGGCATTGCCCGCACTCATGACGTTAAACCCGAACCAGCCGACACAGAGAATCCATGATCCAAGAGCCAGGAACGGAATGTTGGATGGCAGGATCGCATTGACCCGGCCGTCGCGTGTATAACGCCCCTTACGCGCCCCCAGCATGAATACGGCACCGAATGCCAGGAAACCACCCATGGCATGCACCACGACAGATCCGGCGAAATCATGGAATTCTGCACCGAATGTGCTGTTCAGCCATGCCTGAAAACCAAAGTTCCCGGCCCAGATCAGCCCTTCATAGAATGGGTAGATCAGCGCGACCAGAATGACACTTGCCAGCACATTGGGCCAGAAGCGGATACGCTCGGTAACACCGCCTGAAATAATGGCAGGGATGGCAGCAGCAAAGGTGAGAAGGAAGAAGAAGTGAACCATCTCATAACCGTTGGAAGCGTCCCCGATATTGTTGAGCTCGGAGACCGGGGCGAAAAAGTTGATACCGTAAGCCACACTGAATCCGATAAAGAAGTAGGCAACGGTTGAGAAGCCAAAATCGGTGATCACCCGGACCAGTGCATTGACCTGATTCTTTTTTCGAACGGTGCCGACTTCAAGAAAGGCAAAGCCTGCATGCATTGCCAGGACCATGGCTGCTCCCATGGTCAGAAAAAAAACATCAAAACCCGAACTGTTCATTTAATTCATCCTTTTAAGTTATTCATTTATCAAGAGAGTGCTTCTTCATTCTCTTCACCTGTACGGATGCGAACCACACGTTCGATGGCGGAGATGAAGATCTTTCCATCACCGATTTTACCGGTGTTGGCAGCCGTGCGAATGGCTTCTACAGCCGCATCCACCTGATCTGAAGGGATAACAATCGACAACTCGGTTTTGGGAATGAAATCAACATTGTATTCGGCACCACGATAGAGTTCGGTGTGGCCTTTCTGCCGGCCGTGACCGCGCACTTCGGCAACTGTCATGCCGGTGATGCCGATCTCGAGCAGCGCGTCTTTGACGTCGTCGAGTTTAAACGGTTTAATAATTGCAGTTACTTTTTTCACACTATTTCTCCTTCGGGATTGATGTGGAAGAGAGGATGAAGCTTTGCGGCCGTTTCATCAATGGGCACGTGTATTTTTTCAATGGTTAATCCTCCTTTTGTCTGTTTATCAACGTTTCAATCATCAAAAGCTGATTGGAGAGCATGCGTGAATGCAGTGTCTGTTGAAGAAGCTGTACCTGTTTCTCGATACGCCGTGTACCGTCTGTACGCTCATCAAGCAGTGCTTCCGCATGTTTGAAAGGGAGCTTCATGCGGTGGAAGAGCGGGCGAAAGGCCGGGCTGTTTTCAGCCTTCAGCTCAGTTACGATGTCATCAAACAGCATGTCGATCTTTTTGATCTGTTTGGCCCGGCTGTTGTAACGATCCAGAAGTTCACATGTCTTCAATAGAATTTCACCATAGCTACGTGCCAGCGCCTCATGCCCGGAAGCATCAAGTGTCGGTGAAATGGTGCCTGATGAGAGCGCCTGTTGCTTCTGTTTGAGTTCCACATACGTGGTATCGGCAAGTGTTTTGTCATAAATTTCAACGGCTTTCCCCATCAGGGCCATCAGGTTACGCAGTGAGTAGAGAGCATGCTGGATATCATGACGGACATGATTCGTCTGCTGCGCTGTCGGAAACAGGGCAAATCTTCCGGAGTGGTTATCATCAGGGTCGGTGGTGCCACAGAGGTAGTAATCTCCTCCATAAATGCTCTGGCCGAAGAACTCTCCGGCAAACTGTTTGCTGATCTCCTGAATCTGTAACGGTTCACTTCCCACGGTGATGGAATAGGATATCTCCGGCTTGATCAGATCCTCATCACTCCATAATCCGGGGTCGGAAAAACGGTGATTTTTGCTGTGTCTGCTCTCGTCAGGGCACTCCCAGACACCCAGGAAGTAGTAGTGCTCAGAGGCGAGTGAATCATCCTGAAGCGAAATGATGATGGTGTAGGTACGGTTCTGCCACCTGGCATCAAAGGCGAGAATATCCTCTTTCCAGTGGATATCGGCATCCTGCATGCCAAGCAGACTGAGCATCGTAAGACAGTTGCCGACAAATGCCTCTTTGCTGTGACTCTGCTTGTTGTAGGCCCATACCTGACCATTCAGAGGGAGCCTGTTGGGCTCAAGAATTCTGTCCTTCAGAGAGAGGGAGTGCAGTAACAGTGATTTGGACATTGGTCCTCCTGAAAAGTAGTGAGAGGCAGGATTTCTCCTGCCTCCCCTTTCGTCAACGATAACCTGCCGGATGGATGGGTGTAGCAGGTTATCGTATCAGACCTCTTACTGCCTTGACTGAGTAAACTCAGGGTAGGCTTCAAGACCGCACTCTCCGACATCAAGGCCTTCGTACTCCTCTTCCTCGGAGACACGGATGCCGAACAGCGCCTTCACGGCAAGCCAGACGATGAAGCTGGTTGCGAATACCCATGTGAAGATCACACCGATTCCCAGCAGCTGGGCTGAAAGGGCGGCTTCAGGATTGGAGATGCATACAGCCAGCAGACCCCAGATGCCAACAACACCATGTACGGAGATGGCACCCACCGGATCATCGATTTTGAAGGTGCGATCCAGTGTGATGATGGATGCCACAACCAGTATGCCGCCAATGGCACCGATCAGGGTTGCCAGTTCGGGCGATGGTGTCAGCGGTTCTGCAGTAATGGATACCAGGCCTGCCAGTGCACCGTTGAGTGCCATGGTCAGATCCGCCT
>JAIPJD010000093.1 GCA_021734365.1 Mariprofundaceae bacterium
CGGGGCAAGCGAATGAACCCCGGCAGCTATCACTGGTCAGTACGCGATCAACATCTGTATCTGGTGTTGATCAAGGACAACTGCGGGGCCAGACGCACCGCCTTTCTGGAGGCACCTCTTAAAATCAGGTCGACCGCCAGATAGAGGCTGGATGCGTGGTCTTTACCACGATCCCCCATGGGAGCTTCTCTCGCTGTGCGATTCACCTTCAGGTATGAAGAGTATTTACCACAGAGACACAGAGGCACGAAGAAGAGAAGAATTACATCAAGTTTTGGTTTTTTAACGGTTGCTACTCTGCGATCCCTTATCCCGTTTCATCATGCCGGGCTTCGACTGCATGGCGAAGATTGTTCCATACAATCTTTCGCATTTCCCACATCCATGTGGGTCAGACGCAGGAGGTTCAAGCTCATGGACGGGCGAAGGTAGAACAATGCAGGAGCAATTGTCGACGACTGCACGGAAGCAGGAGGTAGAACAATGCAGGAGCGATTGTCGAGAGCAACGCATGGAGCAGTTGCCGAGACCCGGCATCCATGGATTCCCGATCAAGTCGGGAATGACGATCTCCCGGTTATTTTTCTTACTTCGTGCCTTGGTGCCTTGGTGGTTAATAATCTCCAAAGGCTATGCCTTCGTGGTTAATAGTTTTTTGGATCAATCAGGTGCGATATTCCGCATTAATGGTGATGTATTCATGGGTCAGATCGCCGGTCCACACTGTAGAAGATTGATCGCCCATGCCCAAATCGATATGCAGTGAAAACTCATCCTTACGGAATACAGCCATACCATCAGCATCCGAGTAGCCCGAATGCAGGTTGCCCTTTTCGAACATCAATACATCATCGGCAGAAAGCGTGATTTTGCCGGTGTCGATTGCCACGCCGGAGTTGCCTACGGCTGAAAGAATCCGTCCCCAGTTGGCGTCTGAGCCTGCAAAAGCAGTTTTCACCAGTGGAGATACGGCAATGGCCCGTCCCACTGTTCTGGCATCGGCTTCATTCATGGCGCCTGTAACGTTGATCTCCACAAACTTCGAGACACCTTCACCATCCCGTACAATCAGCTGGGCAAGTTCTATGCAAACCCTGGTCAGTGCCTGTTCAAATTCAGTCGTATCATTGAGTTGAGCATGGCCCAGGCCGATACCGCTGGAGAGCAGGTAGAGGGTATCGTTGGTGGATGTGTCGCCATCAACCGAAATGCAATTAAACGAACGGTTGGCCACGCGCTGTAACATCGGTCGCAGCTGCTCTGAAGTAAGGGGGGCATCGGTGGCAATAAAGGCGAGCATGGTTGCCATGTTCGGGTGAATCATGCCGGAGCCTTTGGTGACACCGGTAATGGTATAGTCGCCCGCCTTTTTTGAAGACCACTTGGCAAAGGTATCGGTGGTTCTGATTGCATCTGCCGCGGCTTCCCAGTTGTTTGCCGTGAGGTTTTCAGAAGCCTCATGCATACCATCGGCAATACGTTCGATAGGGAAAGGCGTGCCAATCACACCGGTCGAGGCGGAGAGGGTCTGATTTACATCAACATCAGCTGCATTGGCACCAGTTTCAATCAGTTGTCCGGCCCATACTGTTTCCATGTCGCCGAGCCCGGCATTGGCATTACCGGCATTGGCAACAATGGCACGAATGTTTTCTGCGTGATCAAGCAGTGTTTGTTCACCCCGGCGAACACAGGCTGCACGGAAAAGATTCTTTGTGAATACTCCGGCCGCGTGACACGGTACATCAGAGACAATCAGGGTGACATCCTGACGCCTGCCTTTGAGTTTCGCTGACTTGACGCCACAGGAGGCTGTCCCCACTTTGAAGCCGGGAACTGCCAGTGCAGGTGCGAGATGTGGTGCGTTTACAGCCATGGGCTCATCCCCCTTCCACCCGCAGGATATACCCCAGGGCACTCTCTTTTGCGTAAACGCAATTCACCTTGTGGGTCGGCGAGCGTAGCCGAGCCGTAAGCGAAGCAAGCCCGGAGTCGTATCATTCAATCAGCCTCGGCGCCCATGGCACTGCTTGTACTTCTTGCCTGATCCGCACGGGCAGGGGTCATTGCGACCCACCTTTGGCTGTTCACGTTTGTAGGTGTGCCCGGCTTCAGCATGCTCATCTTCGCCACGACTGTAGCTGACATTTTCCGGCTGTTTAGGCTTCTGCTCCATCACCTCCGGCTGCTGTTCAATCTGAACACTGTGCAGTGTGGTCATCGCCTGTTCACGGATTTTGTCGATCATTGCAGAGAAGAGCTCGAATGATTCGCGCTTATACTCCTGAATCGGCTGTTTCTGGGCATAACCACGCAGGCCGACACTCTGGCGCAGATGATCCATAGCCAGCAGGTGCTCTTTCCAGTGATGATCCAGAATATTAAGTAGCAGCCATTTTTCGAAGCCACGCATCTGTTCGGCTCCTGTCATCGCCTCTTTTTCACTCAGATGCAGTTCCAGTGCTTCAACGAGTTTGGCAGCCATGGATTCGATATCCTGAATCTCACAGGCATCACGCCATGCCTCGACGTCGGCTTCAAGTGTAAGGTTGTTTTTCAATGTCTCTTTGAAGCTGTCCAGATCCCATTCATCGGCATGCCCCGAAAGGAACTTGCCTGTAAGCTGCGTGGCATAATCCCGGCGCATATCCTCGATGACGTCGCGAACATCTTCGGCTTCCAGCAGTTCGAGCCTCTGTGAGTAGATAACATCACGCTGCTGGTTCATGACATCGTCGTACTCCAGCAGTTGCTTACGGATATCGAAATTGCGGCCTTCAACCTTCTTCTGTGAATTTTCAATCGCCTTGCTCACCCATGGGTGCTCAATGACCTCGCCTTTGCTGAATCCCATTTTGGTCAGCATCGCCTGCATCTTTTCACCACCAAAGATACGCATCAGGTCATCTTCCATGGAGAGGTAGAAGCGGGTAGATCCCGGGTCACCCTGACGCCCGGAACGACCGCGCAACTGATTGTCGATGCGGCGGGATTCATGGCGTTCGGTGCCGAGAATGTGTAGGCCACCGACTGCAGTCACCTCATCATGCTCACGTTTGCACGCAGCATAAATCTCTTCAGCCTTCGCCTCCCGTTCATTGTCAGAAAGCTTTTTCGGCAGCTGTGAGATCAGCATATCAGGATTACCGCCCAGCATAATATCGGTACCACGGCCAGCCATGTTGGTGGCGATGGTAAGGGCACCCTTTCTTCCTGCCTGAGCTACAATTTCAGCTTCACGTTCATGGTGTTTGGCATTGAGCACTTCATGCTTCACGCCTTTTGCCTGCAACATATTGGCGAGCAACTCCGATTTTTCGATTGATGTTGTACCAACAAGAATCGGTTGCCCTTTTTCGTGGGTTGCGACAATGTCATCAATGATGGCCAGGTATTTATCCTCCTGATCACGGTAAATCAGGTCAGCCATGTCATTACGGATCATGTCACGATTGGTCGGAACAATGACGACTTCAAGTTTGTAGGTCTTCTGGAACTCCTCTGCCTCGGTGTCCGCAGTACCGGTCATGCCGGCCAGCTTGTCATACATTCGGAAGTAGTTCTGGAAGGTGATGGAGGCCAGGGTCTGGTTTTCAGGCTGAACTTCCACACCCTCTTTGGCCTCAAGTGCCTGATGCAGGCCATCAGAGTAGCGACGCCCCGGTGTCATGCGCCCGGTAAATTCATCGATCAGGATCAGTTCACCGCCGCGAACAATATAATCCACTTCACGGGTAAACAGCGTATTGGCCCTTAGCCCCTGCGTGGCTGCATGCATCTGATTTACGTTCTCAGGGTCGTAGAGGTTGCCGGTTTCCATCAGGCCTGCTTCACGGAACAGCAATTCGATGTGCTCCATGCCCTCTTCGGTGTAGGAGACCACCCTGTCCTTCTCATCCTTTTCATAGTCGGATTCGTTCAGCTGTTTAATCAGCACATCCGCCTGCTGGTAGAGCGTGGTTGCCTGTTCGGCAGGGCCGGAGATAATCAATGGCGTTCTCGCCTCATCGATCAGGATGGAGTCCACTTCATCGACAATGGCAAAGTGTTTCTCACGCTGGCTGAGGTCTTCCCGGGAAAAGGCCATGTTGTCGCGCAGATAATCAAAACCGAACTCGTTATTGGTGCCGTAGGTAATATCGGCAGCATAGCCTGCCTGACGCTCTTCACTGGAGATGCCGTGTACTATGGCACCGGTCGTCAATCCGAGAAAACCATAGAGTCTGCCCATCCATTCGGCATCACGCGCAGCAAGATAATCATTCACAGTTACCACATGTACGCCGCGACCGGTGAGGGCATTGAGGTAGACCGGCAGGGTGGCCATCAGGGTTTTGCCTTCACCGGTCTTCATCTCGGCAATCTTACCGCTGTTCAGCACCATGCCACCGATCAGCTGCACATCAAAATGACGCATCCCCAGCACCCGCAGAGATGCTTCCCGGACAACCGCAAATGACTCCGGCAACAGATCATCTAAAGATACCCCGTTGGCAAGGCGTTGCTTAAATTCATTGGTTTTCTCTTTCAGAGCTTCATCAGAGAGGGCCTTTATCCCCTCTTCAAGAGCATTGATCTGATCCACGACAGGGTACATATCTTTCAGAATACGTTCGTTGCGATTGCCGAATATCTTTGTGAGAACATTGAACATGGGAAGATTGACTCCAGTGTGACTAACTCATTTTATCAAAAGATGGTAAGTCTAGCGATGATGGTGAGGATGTCATCTCATGCACGTTGATTTTTCAGGATGTACGATCTTTGACGTGAGCCCGGAGATTCATTAATCATCATCCGGTGCGACCCGAACGGCCGTTGATCTGTATGTTTTCTGTATGATTCCGGACTGGCAGCCTGTTCCCGGGCTAAAGAATCAGACTGCAAAAAAATAGAGGGGACATCCTGTCCCCTCATACCCTTCCCTTCACCTGGCTTACCGAACAGATACCCCTTTCATGCCAGGCTTGTAACCCTGTAGCGGTGGGGGCAGACCCTGCATGAGGCACAATGATTCGGGTATCCCGCAAAAGGGGGATGGCGATTTTTTTTAAAGGCTGGTTTTAGTTATGGGATAACTGTTCTAATAAGCGTGAAAATATTAGTGGTATGGCTTGATCAATCCCATCTGATACGCCTCAAAAACAGCTTCAGTTCGTGAGTGTACAGATAGCTTACGGTAGATATGTTTGATATGGGTTGTCACGGTGTGCTGGCTCACATTCAGGGTTTCAGCCACCTCCTGCCTGCTGTAACCCTTGGCAATGAGTGTCAGAACACTCTTTTCCCGTTTAGTAAGCGTGGGTTGAGATTCATCTGTTACCTGTTGCAGCGGTTTCTGAAAGCGTTTGAGAAGATAACGGGCAATGCCGGGACTAATGGGGGATTCACCTTTAATAAGTTGCAGAATATGGGGGCCGACTTTTGCCAGGGAATCATCTTTTAAAATGTAACCGGTGGCTCCGGCCTCAATGGCCTTGAGCACGTGCTCTTCATCACCAAAGCCCGAAACGACCATCACCGCACCTTCCGGGTGTTGCTGTTTGATCCGACGAATGAGATCGATCCCATTGCCATCAGGCAGACCGATATCAACAAGAACAATATCAGGTTTACGCTCCAGCATCGTCTCTGCCTCAGCAATATTTGATACGGCTGCCAGAAGTGTCAGTTGGGGATGATTTTCAACCACCTGGATGAGAACATCCCGTGTAACCGGTTCATCTTCGACTATCAGAATGGTATGACTATCCAACTAAACCCCCTTTCAGGACTGCTACTATAACGTAAAATTTATTGTTTTTACACAGGATAATCTTACAGGGCGGAGAGACGCCGCATCCCCTCTTTAAGTTTATCCATGCCGGTGGCATAGGAGAATCGGACATGTTTTTCAGATTGATAGGTGCCGAAATCTTCGCCCGGTGTAAGCGCGATTCCCTTATCTTCAAGGAGCTTCCAGCAATAGGTGCGGGAGTCATCGGTAAGCTTCTCCACATTGGTATAGATATAAAAGGCACCCTGAGGTTCTACAACGATTTCAAAGCCAAGTTTTGGCAGTTCACGGAGCAGAAACTGCCGGCGCTCATTGTAGGCCAGACGCATCTGTTCAATGGCAGCCTTCTCTTTGAGGGCGGCGATAGCGGCGTGTTGCGACAGTGTAGGGGCGGCAATAAATATATTTTGCATCACACGCCTGCAAGCATCAATCAGCGCTTCAGGTACAATAATCCAGCCGATTCGCCAGCCGGTCATGGCCCAGCGTTTGGAGAAGCCGTTAATGACGATGGCACCGTCATCGAATTGCAGTGCACAAGGAGCTTTGGTTCCATAGGTGAGGCCATGATAAATCTCGTCCGAGATCAGATAGCCATTTTGCGACCTGCACGTAGCTGCAATACGCTTCAACTCATCCGGATTGATTAGAGTTCCTGTCGGATTCCCCGGATTGATAATGACGGCAGCCCGCGTGTCTCTGTTCCATCTCTTCTGAACCAAGCTGTCGGATAGATGATAGCGGCTCTCAGGGCCAACCGGAACGTTGACCGGATTACCGCCGGCAAGGCGGATAAAGTTGCGCTGACACGGGTAGCCGGGGTCGGGAAGCAGAACAGATTCGCCTGCATCCAGCAGTACCGAATAGATCAGGCTGAAGGCGCCGGAGGTTCCCGGTGTGATCAGGATCCGTTTAGAATCGACGGCAACGCCATATTCATCTTTATACCATTGTGAAAGCGCCTGCTGCAACTCAGGAGCGCCTGTTGACGGTGTGTAAAACTGGTCTCCGTTATCAAGGTGTGCCCTGGCAGCCTCAATAACTGAGCGCGGTGTAAGAAAATCCGGCTCTCCGATTTCCATGTGAATAATACTTTTCCCTTGCACCTCAAGCTCCCTGGCCCGTTCCAGAAGCTGCATAACGCGGAAGGGTTCTATCCGGTCGATGGTTCGCATGCTTGGAACGATAGCGAGATGATCTATACTTGTCGCATGACAATCGCGTATTCATATCATGATCGATTCGAACAGGCCGCGGCTGCGAAGGCACACTGCCGAATTGTCTACAGGGATGATCATGGTGAACACCACGCAGTCATGGCGGTGCCGAATGAGTGGCGCGAGATTGATGGTGCTACGTGGGCTTTTTTTACATCCGAGGCGGGGGAGGTTCTTGAGGTGAGGCTGGAAGAGATTCTGGCGATCGAACTGCCGGACGCGTAGTCTTCAGCACATGGAATCAGGAACAGTTGAGTGGATTGAGGCCTTTCACATTATTGCTATGGTCGCATGGTTTGCGGGGCTCTTCTATCTGCCTCGAATCTTCGTCTATCACGCCATGCACAAAGATGGCCCGGTGCATGAGCAGTTCTGTGTGATGGAGTTCAAACTCTACAAGTACATCATGCAACCGGCCATGATCGTGACTGTTGTCTGCGGCATTGCATTGACCGTGCTGGAGTGGGAT
>JAIPJD010000094.1 GCA_021734365.1 Mariprofundaceae bacterium
GCTGAATAAAGGTGGTCGTGTCACTGGCGTGTCATAAAATGTATTCAGCTTTCTCTCTTATTAATAAATAAGGAGAAACATATGAATAACACCGAAATGGGTCGGGATGATTATCGCAGAGATTATGAAGCCGGTTATATGGCTGCCATTGCAGCAAACCTGGATTTCATCAGGTTTCGAAGCATGCCGATTGTCAGCAGTATGAAACCACAGGATGCAATGCTGATGTTTAACTGCATGAATGTGCGAACCTATAGTGCCGGAGAGATGATATATGAGGCGGGAAGTTTTTCGAAGAATGAGATATCCGTGATTGTCGAGGGGAGAGTCTCGGCTGCTGACCGTTCAGGGCATCAGTATATTCAGCTTTCCGCCGGGGATGTGTTCGGACTTTTCTCATTTCTGGATGAGGAGAGGCTGCACTCCGCCACCCTGAAAGCAGAGCAGGATGTGAGGGCTCTCTCGATTGACCGGCCGTACTTTAATCTGATAACACTTGAAGATCCGGCGCTGGGCAATCAGCTTCTCAGGTTCATGTTCCGCCTGTTAAGTGAAATGACGCTGCAGTTGGAGCATGAGTATGCAGCGATGCATCAGTTTGCTCTGGGCAGGAAGGTTTAATGACATCTGAGGAAACACTGTTGAACAGAGATGTACTCATTGTTGAGGATGATCTGGCGATCGCGCGTCTGATTGAGATGTACCTGAAAAATGAGGGGCTTACCGTTGCAGGATGTGTGGATGGTGATGAGGCGATCCGTATGTTACAGGAATCCTCGTTCCGGTTACTGATTCTGGATCGTATGCTGCCGGGCAAGCGTGGTATGGATATTCTCCGCTGGCTTAGAAAGCAGAAAGCTGTTTCCACCCTTCCCGTGTTGATGGTAACAGCCCTGGGATCCACTGAGGAGAGGGTTCACGGCCTGAAAGAGGGGGCGGATGATTACCTGCCAAAACCTTTTGAGCCTGCAGAGCTGGTGGCCCGTGTACAGGCTTTGCTGCGCAGATCAGATGCTCCCGCCAAAGCCCCTGCCCGGACAGAAGGCGCTATTGAACTTGATAAAGATGCTATGGAAGTCACGGTCAATGGTAAGGTTCTTGATCTGAGGCCGCTTGAATTCAGGTTGTTGCAGGTGCTGATGGAAAAGCCGGGCAAGGTAAGAAGCCGGGAGTATCTGCTGGACCATGTCTGGGGCATGAACAGTTTTGTGGAGATGCGTACCGTTGATGTAACGGTGAAGCGCCTGCGCAAAGCGCTGGGCAAGCATGGGCTCTCTGAATCAATCAAAACCATTCGCGGGGCCGGCTACCGCTATTCCGCTCCGGGGAAGAGGGGCACGTGAGTCTCTGGGTGCCGGTTGTTGTCCTGCTGCTTGTTTTCTGGGGGTTGCATGTCCAGCGGTTGAATGAGAAACGCAGCGAGATCGAAAACGAGCTGAAAAAATTCAAGTCAGCCCAGAAAGATCTCGAGTCCTCCCTGGCGACCCGGGCCAGGCGTCTGGATGTGCTCTTTTCGGCAGTCAACGAAGTGGTGATGCGTGTGGATCGTCTCGGCCGGGTGATGGCAGCCAATGCAGAGGCCAACACGACGTTCAACATGCACCGCACACCTGATCTGCCGCAGTCGATGCTGGTCTATTACCGCGATCCGGATTGGAACAGAGCCTTTTCGTTGGCGCTGAAACTGTTGCCCGAGGCGTCATCACTGCCCGATATGCATGTCGGAGGCCGGGTGCTGGCGCCGCGTCTGGCACCGCTCGGCAAAAAGCAGGCACTGCTTCTCTGCGTCGATGTTACCGAGAAGTACCGCACCGAGGCGCAGCGCAAAAGACTGTTCGCCAATCTGATGCACGACCTGAAAACACCGCTGACTTCGATTCTCGGCTATGCGCGCAGTATTGAAGCCTTTGGTGATGATGCCGAAGCCAGGAAAGAGGCGGTTGGCGTGATCGCCAATGAGTCGTTGCGCGCCAATGAGTTTCTTGATGCGCTGCTGACGCTCGAGCAGGTGGATAATTTCAGGCCGGACAGATCGGCGCGGTGTAATGTTCAGAAAGTCCTGGATACTGTGATTCACGGGTTTGCATCGCAGATGGAGGAGAAGCGGGTCGGAATTGAGTGGTCCGGTCAGGAACCGACGGTGGAAGTGAGGATGGCTGAGAGTGACCTGCACCGCATTCTGGACAATCTGGTTGAGAATGCGCTGCGTTATACACCTGAGCAGAGTACGATTATGATGCATGGAATTGTCAGCGAAGGAAAATACCAGTTGGAGATCATTGATCAGGGCAGTGGTGTGCCGGAAAAAGAGTTGCCCAGACTGGTTGAGCGCTTCTACCGGGGAAACCAGGCAAGAAGCAGACGGGATGATGGTGGCCATGGCCTGGGTCTGGCGATTGTCAAAGAGCTGCTGCAGAAGTACGGCGGAGATTTAAAAATCAGCAACCATGATCAGCATGGATTGAGTGTGGAGATCAACCTTCCATTGGGGCAATAAGCAGGCTGGACGTTACTTGATGCCGGGCAGAAAATTAGTGCCTTTTTTTATCCCTGCCGCGCATTATAGATGAGCCCCTCATGGCTGCTGTAATAGCGAAGCACCTCGATAGCCCGGGATCTACAGACATCGATCTCAACTGATATCCCACGCTTCTCCAGTTCTTTGATCCAGTGAGGGTGTTTGGGGCCTTCATCGAAACCGATGGCTCGCGCATCTTCATCACGTGCGCCACACACAAGATGGCGGATGCCGGACCAGGGCAGAGCGCCGAAACACATGGCACAGGGCTCGCTGCTTGAAACCAGTTCGAAGTGCGGAACGCCTGCTGCACCCAGGTCAAAAGTTCCCATCTTCTGTTGTGCGCTGCTGATGGCAATCATCTCCGCATGTGCCATGGAGCAACTGGAGCGTACAACAAGATTAACGCCTGCCGAAACCAGATCGCCGGTTGCCATATTAAAAACAGCAGCACCAAACGGGCCGCCTGTACGGTG
Source organism: Mariprofundaceae bacterium (assembly GCA_021734365.1). Lineage (GTDB taxonomy): Bacteria > Pseudomonadota > Zetaproteobacteria > Mariprofundales > Mariprofundaceae > WSZY01. The sequence continues at coordinate 2,995 of JAIPJD010000094.1, forward strand.
TTCAATGTTGAGCCGTGCCAGCCTGATTGCCAGCTGCATCCGTTCTTCAGCTGTGTGGCAGGAAGGTTGCTCCTCTGCCATAAAGCGCTCCAGCCACGATGGCAGCCGGAGAAGAATGTCTGCTGTTACATGTTGCGGGGCCATGATGTTGTGGAAGTTAACAATATTGATGCCATAAGGTCTAACTTTATTGCTGTTGCAACGTGCAGGAGCAGTGTCAAAGCGGCGTGGTTCGCGTATGGTTCGGGAAAAGCTAGCTGCCCGATACGGTTCGAGGCGATTGGGCGTATCAAAGCGTTGTCAGCAGCAGGGATACATTATATGCATATCGTTCAAAAAATTCTTTTAGCCGGGCTGTTGGCTCTGACGGTTTATGCCTTCTGGCCGCGTGATAATGATCAGGTTCCTGCCATTGAACAGTGGCAGATGGCTGTGGAGAGGAGTGGTTCGACCCGTTTTATGGGCGTGGTGCTTGGCGAAGCCACATTTGCGGACGTGCAGCTGCGTTTCGATGAGCCCGGTGAAGTTGCCGTGTTTGCCAGAAAGGACTCGGCAGAAGAGCCTCAACTGGAAGTGTTCTTCGATGACCTTCCGGATGATGGCCGCATGATTCTGAATCTGGATGCAGGCCCGGAAATGGTCGAAAAGATCATCAGGGCCGGATACCGGCCTGTCATTCTTCCCGACGGAACAGTCAGGTTCGGAGTGCCACCGGAGTTCGTCGGGGAGGTGCGCCGTTTGAAGGTGAACGGTATAACCTTTCTGCCCCCTGTCCGGCTTGACCGAAAGAGCTTTGAAGCGGTGTATGGAAAGGCTGCAGCCAATGTGAGTACGGGCGATGGCAATCTGCATCTGCTCTATCCTGAACTGGGCCTCGATTTTATCCGCAGTGAAGAGGGCGTTGATATTCTGCAGCTGGTACCTCTGAGCGAGTATGAGAAGCTTGTGGCTCCGTTGAAGAAGGCGCTGCTGGATCATGAATTGAACAGTCAGCAGCCAGAGCAGCAACAGCCATGACAACGGTTCTTGTAGCCGGCTTTATGATCGGATTCCTGGGGAGCATGCACTGCATCGGCATGTGCGGCGGCCTGGTGACGGCGCTGAGCATATCCCGTCCCGATGTGTGGTGGACAGGGCTTGCTGCCTATCAGGCAGGCAGGGTTTCGACCTATGTGCTGCTGGGGCTGTTAACAGGGTTGCTTGGCGCTGTTTTAACCCGGGTGGAGTGGATTGATTCAGCCCAGCAGATACTGGCTCTGCTGGCCGGTGTGATGATGGTGGCATTCGGCATGCATCTGGCCGGTTTGATGACGGACCCGTTTCAGAAGTTGCTGGCACGTTTTTCACCGCTGTCAGGTCTGTTAAAATGGATTCAGGCAGTGGCTGCAAGCAGGCAGCCTGTCAGCTGGTACATGGCAGGCTTTTTCAACGGCCTGCTTCCCTGCGGCCTGGTCTATGCGGCACTGGCGATGGCACTGGCTTCCGGAGAGGTGCCTCGGGCGGGTCTGATCATGCTGGCATTCGGACTGGGAACCGTGCCTGCGATGATGTTTGTGCCTGTGTTGATGCGCAAACTGACACCCCGGATGCGTGGCGGCTTCCTTAAAACTGCAGGCGTCGTACTTGTTGTGCTCGGGCTGATGACCGCAGTTCGCGGAGCAGACTGGATGCATGCCATGCACTCGGGTATGGAGCACGGGGCGATGGATCACGGGGCGATGGATCACGGAACAGTGGATCACGGGGCGATGGATGCACCCGTGGCCGGAACTCCGGCGAACTGATTAAACAGAGATGTGGGCGATCTTTCTTGAAGTCGGTCTGCTGCTGCTGATTCTCGGCTGGATCGCCTGGGCCGCATGGGGACCGACGCCCAAAGAGTTTCTCAAGCCTCCGGAGAAGGATGAGGATAAGGATTCAAATAACGAATGACTGCTTTCGCCAAAAGCAGACATTCACTGGCTAAAGATTTGCTGCCCTCTCGACAGCCTCACTCCATTCCATTACCCCTTCTCTCAATTGTAATGCGTCGAATCCCTCATTCTGTAGCAATCGAACGGCATCAGCAGACATTAGACAGAAGGGTCCCCGGCAGTAGGCGACAATCGTTTTATCTCGCGGTAAATCACTTAGTCGCTCGCGTAGCTCGGCCAGTGGTAATGAACGGGCAAACGGCAAGTGCTTCTGTGCGTATTCATCCGCAGGGCGCACATCAATGACGATAATATCGCCGGACTTAGCCTTGCGAAGCAAGGTGCTTCTCTCCTCGGTGCGCCACTCCCCAGTGTTGGCTGCAAGTTGGTGTAGGACCTCCTGTAGTTCATTGAGGCGCTCCTCGGCTAATCCACGCAGATGCAGCAAGAAACGCGGTACATCCGGACTCGCTGGGCGGTAGATGATCTGTTTTCCCTGCCTTTCAGTTATTACAAGTCGGGTATTGCGAAGCGCTTTTAAGTGGGCACTCGCTAATTTGTCACTTATACCGGCTTCCCGAGCCAGTGCCTCCACTGGTTTCGGTGCCTGACAAAGCAAATCCAGCAGTTCAAGCCGTTTCGGGCTGGATACTGCTTTTGCCAATCGAGCGACTTGCTCGAAGAGTTCACTCTTAATGTCACGGTTCGCACTCATGCCTACAGCGTCGCTGGCTCAGGTGGCTTCGTCAACTGCTTGACTCGTTCCCTCCATCGGCACATATTACATCCTAATAATTATTAGGGTGTAATCAGAAGGAGTAAGCATGAACATTTTATTCATTCTCAATGGCGCACCTTACGGCGACGAGCGTAGCTACAACGGATTGCGATTGGCAGGCGCATTGGCGAAACGGGATGAGGTTGAAGTACGCACCTTCCTGATGGGTGATGCGGCATCGGCCTCCAAAGGTGGTCAAAAGGTCCCGGCAGGCTATTACAACGTTGAGACTATGATTCATCAGGTTGCCAGTTGTGGAGAAGATTGCGTCAGTGTTTGCGGCACTTGCATGGATGCACGGGGTTTACAGGTTGAGGAATTAGCAGCAGGTATCCACCGAGGCACACTGAATGAATTGGCAGATTGGACAGAGTGGGCCGACCAAGTACTGGTATTCTAAAGATCATGAAAGGACGGGACAGCGGTATGCCGGATGAGGGGATGTGGAATGCTTTTTATGACGCAGACTGCCTTATCGAGAAACTTGGTTGCACTGAAACAGGATGGGAAACCATCGTCGAATTCGGCAGCGGCTATGGCACCTTCACATTGCCGGCAGCTAGACGCACTGCAGGACAGGTGATCACGTTCGATATTGAACCCGAACTGACCAAGCAGGTTCAGCTCAAGGCGAATGAAGCGGGACTAACGAATGTAAAAGCTAAGGTACGCGATTTTGTTTCGCAGGGGACAGGATTGGTGGATGAGTGTGCCGATCACGTAATGCTTTATAATATCCTACATATTGAGCAACCGCTCTCATTGCTTTATGAGGCATTTCGCGTACTCAGGCCTGGAGGGAAACTATCTATCATTCACTGGCGACGCGATATAGAAACGCCTCGAGGGCCAGCGATGGAGATTCGACCCAGCCCTGAGCAGTGTCGAAAATGGGCAGAAGATACCGGATTCCTCTCCCTGCATGATGTCGACCTGTCTGCATGTTGTTCGTACCACTATGGGCTGGTGCTACTGCGCCCCGCAACTGCGGCATGAAGCCGGAAGCATACGATGCCTGGTACGACTCCGAGCGTGGTCAATGGATTGGCGAATCCGAATATCAATTGGTGAACCGTCTACTACAGCCGGAGCGTGGGGAACGATTACTCGATGTTGGTTGCGGTACCGGTTGGTTCAGCCGCCGCGCAGCATCCGATGGGCTTGATATGGTTGGTGTGGATATGGACTTGGAGCGCCTCGCTTTCGCTCATAGCCAATCCTCCATACCTGGCTGGATCGGTGGGGATGCACGTTACCTTCCATTTCGCAGCCAGAGTTTTGACCGAGTAGTCTCAATTGCCGCCATCGGTTTTATTGCTGATGAACGGCAGGCACTGGCGGAGATCATTCGCGTCACACGTCATCGATTCGCAGTCGCTTGGCTCAACCGCTCAAGCCTATTATATCGGCGTAAGGCTGGCAGTGTCGGTTATTATGGTTGCCGTTGGTGCGTATTCCGGTGCCAACCGGCCGGCGATTACGATGTAAACCGGCCACCCGTTACGATCCAATCCGGCCACCTATTCCGACGCCAACCGGCCACCCTGTGAGCGGGTAGAAATGTAGCCCTGCTGGACAATTTACTGA
>JAIPJD010000095.1 GCA_021734365.1 Mariprofundaceae bacterium
GAAAAGGCGGCCTTCGGGCTGCCTTTTTTTATCAGGGTGCTGGGGTCAACCGTGAATGACTGCTTCCGGCTGCCTCTTTAACCGGTCAATGCAACACCCTGGTGCTATGACAGTTCTATGAAGGGTCAACAGAGCTATTCAAACGCTGGCGATTCAACACACAAAGAGACAGGAGCTGGCACTTAGATCGCTTTAACCGTGTTGCGGCCTTGATGCTTTGCCAGATACAGGGCTTCATCTGCGGCTTTGGCAAGGGAAGGAATCGGGACGTCTTTATCAGGTGTTATTGAGGCAACTCCTGCACTAATAGTGACAACATCACAAACGCTTGAACTCTTATGTGGAATCTTCAATTGGTATATTTTTTCACGACACTCTTCAGCCAGGTTGATCGCTTGCATCAAATTTGTGTTTGGTAACAGCAACGCAAACTCTTCTCCGCCATAACGAGCACATAGATCCATAGCACGTTTTGATACTTCAGATAACGCTTTCGCAACCATTATCAGGCACTCATCTCCAGGCAGATGACCATAGGTATCATTGTACTGTTTAAAATAATCGATATCGATCATGATCAATGAAAGCGGTTGTTTTTCACGCATACTTCTGCCCCATTCCAGGAGCTGTCTTGAATCAAACATCCGTCTGTTTGCGATATCGGTTAGTCCGTCATGAAGAGAGAGAAGCTCCAGTTTCTGGTTAAGATTCTGCAACTTCTTCTCGATAGTTTTGCGCTCGGAAATATCCCTCCATGTACAATAGAGACAATTTTTGCCTTTGATTTTTATGCTGGAGAGCGTCACTTCTACCGGGAAGCACGTACCATTGCTGCGTCGATGTTCCCATTCAAAACGGTGTATGCCTTCGCGTCGTGCGCAGGCCATCATCTCGTTGGCTTTATTCAGAGAGCTTTGTCCATCCGGCTGGAATTCAGGAGAGACTTCAGATGGATGCCTCGATAGTAACGCTTCAATGCTCTCATATCCGAGAATCTTAAAGGCAGCGTCATTGCACAGGATGAACACGTTGTTTTCATCGACGATCCATGTGGGGTCCGGGGAGTTTGTAAACAGGGTCTTAAACTTGATTTCACTCTCCAGCAGCTCTTCATTTTGTATCTCCAGCTCAACCTGATACGTGTGCAGTTCATGGATCAGCTCGCGAGCATCATATTCTGACAGCTCCGGAAAAGGCTCATCCAGAGCCGCAAGTCTGGCCTCAGCTCGTTTACGAAGATCACTCTTTTTAACATCCAATTTTTTCCCCTCTTCTTTCAAAGCATTAGACCGGGAAGTTAAAGCGACAACCGTTCTGCAACAAAATCAGCATCTTTATCGCCACGGCCTGAAAGATTGACGAGGATGGTTTCATCGCTGCGCATCGTCTTTGCAATTTTCATGGCATAAGCCACGGCATGCGCGCTCTCCAGTGCGGGGATAATGCCTTCCAGACGGGAGAGCTGCATGAATGCATCCAGACACTCCTGATCATCAATGGTCTCATAGTTCACACGCTTGATATCGTGCAGATAACAGTGCTGCGGGCCGACGCCGGGATAATCCAGGCCGGATGCAATGGAGTAGACGGGAAGCGGATTGCCTTCAGCATCCTGCAGATTGTAACACTTAAATCCGTGAATCGCACCTTTGGCTCCCAGGGTCATCGTTGCGGCATGATCCGGGGTGTCCAGCCCTTTTCCGGCCGGTTCCACGCCGACAAGCTTTACTGTCTCATCATCTAAAAAGGCCGTGAACATACCAATGGCATTCGATCCACCACCGACACAGGCCATGACCACATCCGGCAACCTGCCCTCTTTTGCCAGAAACTGTTCGCGGGATTCCCTGCCTACGATACTCTGGAAGTCACGCACCATTTTTGGAAACGGGTGCGGCCCGACGACTGAGCCAATGGCATAAAAGAAGTTTACAGGATCTTTCAGATACTCTTCAAAGGCACTGTCCACAGCATCTTTGAGTGTTCGTGTACCACGGCTTACAGGCACAAGCTTACATCCGAGAATTTTCATTTTGGTGACGTTCGGATGCTCTTTCTCAATATCAATCTCACCCATGTGAATTTCACAATCGATGCCAACCAGGGCACATGCAGTTGCCAGAGCCACGCCATGTTGTCCGGCTCCTGTCTCCGCCAACACCTTGGTTTTGCCCATATGTTTTGCCAGAAGGGCTTCACCAAGACAGTGGTTGATTTTATGGGCTCCCGTGTGATTCAGATCTTCACGTTTTAAGAAGATACGCGCGCCACCTTGCTGTGCCGTCAGCCGCTGCGCAAAATAGATCGGGCTGGGGCGGCCCACGTAGTCGGTATAAAGTTGTTGCAGCTCCGTTTGAAATGCTTCGGTAGTGATAATTTTATCGTAGGCATCATTAATCTCATTCATAATTTCAATAAGCATGGGTGGAATAATCTGTCCGCCATATTCACCAAAATAACCATTTTTATCGGGCATCTCTAATGTTGCTGTTTTCATATGCTCTCCGTCGGTCCAAATAGTCTTAAGATGCTCAATATGGGAAATACCCGCCCATTTTTCCAGAGGAATTTTATGGACTGCTTCCTTTGCATGGTGTGTTTACGCTGTCGGATTAAACATATCCAGATTAAGCGGCTCGGGGGTCCCCATCCAGATGGTGTGTTCCGTATGATCTTTCAGATCGTCACCCGTATTCGCATGGATAAAGATCGTCAGGCCATGGCGGTTCAGGGCCAGCCATGGGACAATGTTGCCAAACGCTTCCGGTTTGAAGGCAAGCTGACAGCTCCAGCACGGGTGTGGCCCGACAGGCTTTTTATGCTTTTGACCAACGGACAGGGTGAATTTTTCTCCTGCTTCATCACACAGTCTTGAAGCCTGTTCAAAGGTTGATTCGTTGTAATAAACGTGTGCATGAAACTCATGAATTACGGTCATGGCAGATTCCCTTCATTCCCAGCGAATAGGGTGCGCCAGTCACTCACTGCTATTTTTCTGGCGGAACCGAAGCCACCCACCCAGTGGATATGTGATGGCGTGAACTGAAAGAGTCGGAAATCTGCAAAAGAGAAAAGTGGTTCGGCATCGGGGATGGCACTCAGGTAGGCTGCTTTGGCTGCTTCAAGTTGCCCATCCGGAACGGGAGAGGCTTCTCCCTGCAGGCTGACCCGAGGCAGTGCCAACGGTGAATCGGCCACCGTTTCCGGTGTGCAGATCATCAGGCCGATGGCAGGGTCTGTTTCGATGTTGGCGGTGTGCCGTGCCAGTTTAGAGAGGTGAAGCAGTATGTTTCCCTGATGGATGGCACAGGGCGCCATGGATGTTTCAGGGCCGCCTTCCCCCTGCGTGGCCAGAAAGCAGACTCGCGATTGATTCAACAGGCTTTGTATACCCGCCTTCCACTCATCTGCCATCACATCTTATACTGGCGTTGCAGGTCACGCTTGATGTCCTTCTCTTTTTTGTCCTGACGTTTGTCATAGAATTTCTTGCCCCGGCCCAGGCCGACCTCCAGCTTAGCGAAGCCGCGCTCGTTGAAATAGAGTTTCAGGGGGACCAGCGTCAGCCCCTTCTCCTTGAGCTTGCCGAGCAGGCGCTGAATCTCTTTTTTGTGCAGCAGCAGTTCTCTTGATCTGGCCGGCTCTTTCGGATTGTTCAAAGCAGCCGGTTTGTAGGGGCTGATATGGCAGCCGATCAGCAACAGTTTTTCATTGCGGATAATACAGTGGGCCTCGGCAAGATTGGCCTGCCCTGCCCGGATCGATTTCACTTCAGGTCCGGTCAGAATCATGCCTGCTTCACAGGTCTCCAGAATATGATATTCATGCCGTGCCCGGCGGTTCACGATGGCCATGGGTGGATGCTATGGATTTAATGGTGATTAGCCACATGGAATCCCTACAGAAATGTAACAATGCGGTCTATTCCACCCATGGATGTACCCCAGGGCACCCTCTCTTGCACTTTGTGCAATTCACCTTGTGTGGCGGCTGACAAAAAGGCATGAGCCGTAAGCGAAGGCGGATAAATCAGCAGGATAGCTGATTTAGAGGGGCTTTAGACCACCCAAAAGGTGAGAGCCCATGGATGGGTTTGAATCACATGTGCCGCCGAAGCGACATAAGCATTAAGCATGGAAGCTTAATGCGGATCTACCAAATAAAAAAGGCGGCCCGAAGGCCGCCTCTAAAACAGTCCGGTTTAAGACTTACTTAAGACCGTTCAGGAATGCGATGATGTCATCGGCTTTCTTACCTTTTATCTTCTGGTTTGGCATTTTGGTCTTGCTGCCGGCAGCTTTCGCTACGCCTTTAGACTCTTTGAGCCAGGCTCTCATGCTGGCCTCGTCCCAGGTTGCGCCAGCAGCGTTCTGGGCTTTCAGATATGAACCGTACTTGCCATAACCAGCACGGGACTCATCACCCTGCTTGGCACCCATAATACCGAACAGGTTAGGCCCGGTCTTGTTTTTGCCACCCTGATCAAAGGTGTGGCACGCTTTACACTTGCCTTCGGCACCGGCGATAGCTTCGGTTGCAGCAAAGCCGCTTACCATAAATGCAGCTGCAGCTGCGATCATCAAAGTTTTTTTCATGAAAAAATCCTCCTCTAGTGATTGGGCTCAACTTACTTTCGATACAGTTGTTCCGGAGTGGAATTGTAGATATTAAGAAATTTTAACCATAGTGGAAACTTCACCACCCCGGGGGGGGATTCCTCCCCTCTAAGCTGATCAGGCAGTCGAAATCCGTAACTGCTCTCCATCGCTATCCACTTCTATCTTACTGCCTGAAACCGCATTCCCGGCTATGAGCAGCTTGGCTACAGGCGTCTCCACCTCATGCTGTATAAAACGTTTCAAAGGCCGAGCGCCGAAGACAGGATCATAGCCCTCACGGGCCAGAAACAGCGTGGCGTCATCACTGACATTCAGCCTGATATTCTGATCAGCCAGGCGTCCTCTCAGTGACGCAAGGAAGAGTGCTACAATCTTACCAATCTCATCCAGAGAGAGTGGCTTGAAGAGAATCGTGTCATCCACCCGGTTAAGAAACTCGGGCCTGAAATGGGCGCGGAGTTCATCGGTGATCAGTTTTCTTGCTGTTTCCGTAATCTCACCCTGCTCGTTGACGCCATCAAGCAGGTGTGGACTGCCGATATTGCTGGTCATAATCACAATGGTGTTCCGGAAATTGACTGTACGGCCATGACTATCGGTCAGGCGCCCGTCATCGAGCAGTTGCAGAAGCACGTTGAACACATCCGGATGCGCTTTCTCTATCTCGTCAAAGAGCAGTACACAGTAAGGTTTTCGGCGAACCGCTTCGGTCAGTTGCCCGCCCTCTTCAAACCCGACATAGCCCGGAGGCGCGCCAAGCAGGCGTGAGACGGTATGCCTTTCCATATATTCGCTCATATCGATACGAACCATGTTCTCTTCCGAATCAAACAGGCTGATTGCCAGGGTTTTGGCAAGCTCGGTTTTACCTACACCGGTAGGCCCCAGAAAGATAAAGGAGCCGATCGGCCGTTGCGGGTCCTTGATACCGGCACGGGCTCGAAGCACGGCGTCGGCGACCCGGTCCACCGCTTCATCCTGGCCAATGACGCGTTCATGCAGTACATCGGCAAGCCGCAGCAGTTTTTCACGCTCTCCCTCCATCAGACGGGTTACCGGGATACCGGTCCAGCGGGCAACCACCTGGGCGATCTCCTCATCTGTAACCTCCTCCTTCAGCAGGGAGGAGCCATCTTTTTCCGATGCGGCTACGTCAAGCCCGGCCAGCTCCTTCTCCAGGGCAGGCAGAACCCCGTGCCTTAGTTCGGCAACCCTGTTCAGATCATAGGCACGTTCGGCCGTCTCTATCTCCAGACGCGTCTTCTCTATTTTTTCACGCAGAGCCTGAACTTTGCCGATGGAGTCCTTCTCGGTATCCCACTGGGCCTTCATCGCATCACGCTGATTTTTCAGATCGGCAAGCTCCTGACGCAGCCCCGCAAGGCGCTCCTGACTGGCAGCATCCTTCTCCTTTTTCAGCGCAGTCTCTTCGATCTCAAGGCGCATGGCTCTGCGGGTGATCTGATCCAGCTCCGCCGGCATCGAATCAATCTCGGTGCGGATCGATGCACAAGCCTCATCGACCAGATCTATGGCTTTATCGGGAAGAAAGCGGTCAGAGATGTAGCGGTCAGAGAGTGTAGCGGCGGCAACAATGGCCGCATCCTGAATACGTACACCGTGGTGCACTTCATAACGTTCTTTCAGTCCGCGCAGGATGGAGATGGTATCTTCAACATTGGGAGCATCCACGATGACCGGCTGGAAACGCCGCTCGAGCGCAGCATCCTTCTCAATATGCTGGCGATACTCATCCAGTGTGGTTGCACCGATACAGTGAAGTTCACCGCGAGCCAGCATCGGTTTAAGCATATTACCGGCATCAGATGAGCCCTCAGTTTTCCCTGCACCAACGATGGTATGCAGCTCATCAATAAATAGAATGATTCGACCGGCTGACTCCTTGATCTCCTTGAGGACTGCTTTGAGACGCTCTTCAAACTCACCCCGGTATTTCGCACCCGCCATCAGCGCTGTCATGTCGAGGGAGAATATGGTTTTCTGTTTCAGCCCCTCCGGCACGTCTCCGTTCAGGATTCGCTGGGCCAGCCCCTCTGCAATAGCAGTCTTGCCCACGCCGGGCTCACCGATCAGCACCGGGTTATTTTTTGTTTTCCTTGAGAGAATCCGTACAACGCTGCGAATCTCACTGTCGCGGCCGATGACAGGATCAAGTTTGCCTGTTCGGGCCAGTTCAACGAGATCGGTGCCGTATTTCTCCAGTGCCTCATAAGCACTTTCAGGGGAATCACTGGTGACACGCTGGTGCCCACGCACAGACTCAAGCACCTGCAGGAACTTCTTGCGGTTGATGCCGGCCTTTTTGAATGCCCGGCCGGCAGCGGTGGCATCGTCTTCATCAATCAGGGCCAGCATCAGATGCTCGACCGAGATATATTCATCTTTCATTGAAGCCGCTTCATCACCGGCCTTGACGATGAGCTGATTAAGCCGCTGGGTGATATAGACCTTGCCCGCTTCGCTTGAACCGCCGCTGATAGTAGGCAGTTTTGACAGGGCCTGCTGAATATCGGAAGCCAGAGTATCCACTGATGCACCGGCACGCTCAACCAGTCGTGGTGCAAGGCCACCATC
>JAIPJD010000096.1 GCA_021734365.1 Mariprofundaceae bacterium
CATGGTAAGACCACATTGACTGCAGCGATCACGAAGGTTCTGTCACTGACCGGTGGTGCCGTATTCAAGGATTACGGTGACATTGATGGTGCACCTGAAGAGCGCGAGCGTGGTATTACGATTGCGACAGCGCATGTTGAGTATGAGACGGAAGCCCGTCATTACGCGCATGTGGATTGCCCGGGCCATGCTGACTATGTAAAGAACATGATCACGGGTGCTGCCCAGATGGATGGTGGCATTCTGGTTGTATCGGCTGCTGATGGTCCGATGCCGCAGACACGTGAGCACGTGCTTCTGGCGCGTCAGGTAAACGTTCCTTATCTGGTAGTCTACCTGAACAAGGCGGACATGGTTGATGATGAAGAGCTGCTTGAGCTGGTAGAGATGGAAGTTCGCGAACTTCTGGACTCCTATGATTTCCCGGGTGATGACACTCCGATCATTGTTGGCTCTGCACTGAAGGCACTTGAAGGCGACACTTCTGATATCGGTGCGCCATCCATTCTGAAGCTGATGGCTGCTGTGGACGAATTTATTCCGACACCTGAGCGTGCTGTAGACAAGCCGTTCCTGATGCCGATTGAGGATGTATTTTCGATTTCCGGCCGTGGTACTGTTGTTACAGGCCGTGTTGAGTCCGGTGTGGTTAACGTTGGTGATGAGCTTGAGATTGTTGGTATCAAGGACACCGCGATCACAACCTGTACCGGTGTTGAGATGTTCCGCAAGCTGCTTGACCGCGGTGAAGCCGGTGACAACGTTGGTGTTCTTCTTCGTGGCACCAAGCGTGAAGATGTTGAGCGTGGTCAGGTTCTGGCCAAGCCGAAATCAATCACGCCACACACCAAGTTCAAGGCCGAGGCTTATATTCTGACCAAGGAAGAGGGTGGCCGTCATACGCCGTTCTTTAACGGTTACCGTCCGCAGTTTTACTTCCGTACCACTGACGTGACCGGTTCTGTTGAGCTTCCGGCGGGTACAGAGATGGTGATGCCTGGCGATAACATCTCTATGGATGTTACGCTGTTCACACCGATTGCCATGGATAAAGACCTGCGCTTCGCGATTCGTGAAGGTGGCCGTACTGTTGGTGCCGGTGTCGTCACCAGCATCACTGAGTAAGTAACAAATAAAATTGAAATGCAGGGCGGCGGTAGTGAATTTCACTACTGCCGCTTTTCTGTCACTGGAGATTAGAGATGCGTGATTTGTTGGCATTGGCTTGTGAAGAGTGCAAGCGTCGTAACTACACAACTGATAAAAACAAGCGTACGACTACCGACAAGCTGGTGTTGCGAAAGTATTGCAACTCCTGTCGTAAACATACGGCACATAAAGAGACCAAGGTTTAATTCTAGGCCAGTAGCTCAATTGGTAGAGTACCGGTCTCCAAAACCGGGTGCTGTGGGTTCGAGTCCCTCCTGGCCTGCCACTTTTTAGGATGCGTTGGTAGGGGATTTAAAGGTTAAGAGGAGCTTGCGATGAGTCGTGTAGCAGATATGCAGAAGTTTATGCGTGAAGTTCAGGTTGAGGCCAGGAAAGTGGTCTGGCCGGAGCGGAAAGAGGCGATGCAGGCCACACTGATGGTGGTTATCATGGTTCTTTTTGTTTCGCTGTTCCTCTGGCTGGTTGATTCAGGGCTAAGCTGGCTTGTGCAGAAGGTGATCTGATGGCTAAGCAGTGGTATGTAGTTCAGGCCTATTCAGGCTTTGAAGATAAGGTTGAGCATATGCTGCGTGAGAATGCAGAGCGTGCAGGCCTGGCGGACAGTTTCGGTGAGATCATGGTGCCTCGTGAGGAGGTGGTTGAGCTGAAAGAGGGTCAAAAGGTAACCAGCCAGCGTAAGTTTTTCCCAGGTTATATTCTGGTAGAGATGGAGATGAATGATGAAACCTGGCATGTCGTTAAGGGCACGCGACAGGTAAGCGGATTCCTCGGCTCAGGTGGCAAGCCTCGTCCGATGCCACAGAGTGAGGTTGACGCACTGGTTCATCAGATTGAGGAGGGTATTGAACATCCTAAGCCCAAGGTGATGTTTGATATCGGAGATGCGGTGCGTGTAATGGATGGCCCCTTCGCATCATTCAACGGTGTGGTTGAAGAGGTGATGGAAGATAAGGCCAAACTGAAGGTCAGTGTCAGTATCTTTGGCCGGCCAACACCGGTTGAACTGGATTATATTCAGGTCGAGAAGTCTTGAATTAGATACGGCTTTGGGCATCCATGCCACAAAGCCCTGGACGTCGGAAGAAAATCGTCGTTTTCTCCCGGCTCACGAGTCCTGACGGATTCGCCAGCCATCCGTGGCTGGGAGCCTTCACAGGAAGTGAGGGATTACCACAAAGGTGTGGGAGCGAGTTGTACGCAACTCACGAATAAAGGTGAAAGACAGGATGTCTAAAGCCCAATGGAGATAGAGAATGGCAAAGAAAATCGAAAAGTTCGTCAAGCTGCAAGTGCAGGCTGGCAACGCAAACCCGGCCCCGCCGGTTGGTCCGGCCCTTGGTCAGGCTGGCCTGAATATCATGGAGTTCTGCAAGGCATTCAATGCACGTACGCAGGAGATGGAAAAAGGGATGCCGCTGCCGGTAGTTATTACCGTTTATGCGGATAAATCCTTTGATTTCGCAATCAAGACTCCACCTGCATCAGTGCTGCTGAAGAAAGCCGCGAAAATCCAGAAGGGAAGTGCTGAACCAAACAAGAATAAAGTTGGCACAGTAACCCGCGCACAGCTTATCGAAATTGCTGAAGCAAAAATGGTAGACCTGAACTGTTATGATGCTGAAGCAGGCGCAAAAATTATTGAAGGTACAGCCCGTTCCATGGGCCTGAACGTCGAAGGGTAAGGGGGAAATTATGGCAAAGTATTCTAAACGTATTCGTGCTGCCCGTGAGGCCCTGCCCACTGAAGCAGTCAACTTCCCTGCCGCAGTAGATGTAGTACTGGCGCAGGCTGCGGTAAAATTTGATGAATCAGTTGATGTTGCGATTAAGCTGGGTGTTGATCCCCGCCAGGCTGACCAGATGGTTCGTGCCTCAATCGCACTGCCAAACGGCACAGGTAAGACAGCACGTGTAGCCGTTTTTGCAAAAGGCGCAAAGGCTGAAGAGGCTGAGAAAGCCGGTGCTGATGTTGTCGGTGCTGAAGACCTTGTAGCAAAGGTTAAGGAAGGCTTCCTTGAGTTTGATCGTGTGGTTGCCACACCGGACATGATGGGACAGGTGGGACAGCTTGGTCGTGTGCTGGGCCCTCGCGGCCTGATGCCGAATCCCAAGCTTGGTACTGTAACCATGGACGTGGCAAAGGCAGTGGCTGCAATTAAGTCAGGTCAGATTGAAGTGCGTGTAGATAAGGCCGGTGTAATCCATGCCCCGGTTGGTCGTCGTTCATTTGACGCGACCAAGCTGGTTGAGAACATCGACCATCTGCTTGCTGAGCTGAACCGCCTGAAGCCTGCTTCTGCAAAAGGTCGTTACATGCGCAGCGCGGTTATCTCATCCACGATGGGTGTAGGCGTTCGTGTGGATGTCACGACTTTATAAGAGATACGGCTGAAGAGCATCCTGCCTTCAGCCTTTTTCTCAATTCGAATTTTGCGAAATCCGAATTGAGACTAAAGCCGGCCATCCATGGCCGGGTGGAAGCTTCAAGGAGCTTCCTGGAAAAAAGATAGCTGGTTTGATCTGTAAAAGGGGATTACTGGCTAAAATACGATCCGTCCAAGACTGCTGGAGCCAATGGTTAGAAATGACCGGCGGCTTAATCGGTTGAAAGACTTATCCTGCATAGATGGAGTGTGAGCTCGCTTGCGCGGATCGAATAAAGCAAGGGGGTAGAAGTGAATCGAGAAGACAAACAACGTGTTGTTGACGATCTTCATGCTGCCTGGTCTGAGTCAACTGCGGGTGTGGTAACCCACTACCGTGGATTGACGGTTTCCCAGATGGGAGACCTACGCCGCCGCCTGCAAAAGGCTGATGTATCTTTACAGGTTGTAAAGAACACATTGGCTCGTCTTGCAGCCGAAGGCACAGACTTTAAGGCTGCTGAAGAGCTGTTTACCGGACCTGTTGCAATCGCATACGGCAAAGACCCAGTGGGTATGGCCAAAGCGATTTCTGATTTCGCTAAAGAGAACGATGCTCTGGAGATCCAGGGTGGCGTACTTGATGGTAAGTCGATTGATGCGGCAGGAATCAAAGCACTGGCAAGTCTGCCATCGCGCGAAGTTTTGTTGGCCAAGATGTTGGGCAGCATGCAGTCGCCGATCAGCGGTTTTGTACGTACTTTGAACGAAATTCCATCTTCATTCGTGCGTGTACTGGCAGCAGTGCGCGATCAGAAAGAAGCAGCGTAAACATATCGTTCACCGAACCAAATTATTCAATAAGCAAAAAAACAAGAGGAGCTAATACTAAAAATGGCTAAAGCATTATCAAAAGACGATCTGATCACAGCAATCGAGACCATGTCCGTACTGGAACTGTCTGAGCTGGTATCGGCATTGGAAGAAAAATTCGGCGTATCTGCTGCTGCACCTGTTGCAGTTGCTGCTGCAGCTGGCGGCGACGCTGGCGGCGCTGCTGCTGAAGAGAAGAGCGACTTTGACGTTATTCTTACAGCTGCAGGCGACAAAAAGATCCAGGTGATTAAAGCGGTTCGCGAAGTTACCGGTCTTGGCCTGAAAGAAGCCAAGGAGCTGGTAGACGGCGCACCTAAGCCTGTGAAGGAAGGCGTTCCTGCTGCAGAAGCTGAAGAGCTGAAGGCTAAGCTGGAAGAAGCTGGCGCATCTGTAGAGCTGAAGTAATTCAGCCAAGTTGCATACGTCACTGTATAAGTGAATGAGAGGTCAACCCCGGCAGTTTCGGCTGTCGGGGATTGGCCTTTTCTGCGCTTAGGAAAGCCGATTGCACAGGTGGTTTTCTTAAGTGGAAACGAAGAAGCTGATAACTTCTGACAGGTAATTTTGACTGAGGTAATTATGGGCAAACAAGCTGCTGTTAAACGTATTCGCAAGAACTTTGGAAGTATTGATTCGGTCATTGGTATGCCGAACATGCTTCAGTTACAAGTTGACTCATACCAGGAATTTGTTGGTGTGGGCAGGGGTTCGACAGAGATTAACGGTGCACGCATGGCATCAGTGTTCCAGAACGTTTTTCCCGTAAAGGATTATGGTGGAAATGCAGAGCTGCATTTTGAGGGGCTTGATTATAATCCTCCCCGCTATGACCTCGATGAGTGCCGCCGTCGTGACCTGACCTATGCACTGCCTGTGAAGGTGAAGCTGCGCCTGAAGGTGTTTGCCGATGCTGAGAAGGGTGCCAAACGTAAAGTAAAAGAGGTTCGCGACCAGTCTGTATATATGGGGGAAATCCCGTTGATGACTGATTATGGCTCATTCATCATTAATGGAACCGAGCGTGCTATTGTATCGCAGATGCACCGCTCTCCTGGTGTTTTCTTCGATCATGACAGAGGTAAAACCCACGCATCGGGTAAATTCCTGTTTAAGGCACGTATCATTCCATACCGCGGTTCATGGCTCGATTTTGAATTTGATGCCAAAGATAAGGTGCATTTCCGTATTGACCTGCGTCGTAAGATGCCTGCAGGCGTTTTGCTAAAGGCACTTGGTCTCTCACAGCAGGATATTCTTGATCGTTATTATGCACGTCGTACTTATCGTATCCATAAGGATGGCTTCCAGGTTCGCTTTGATGCCAATCAGTTCCTTGGCAGCCGTGCTGCTACCGATATTAAGATCGGCGGTAAGAAGGTTGTTGTTGAAGGTAAGAAAATTACCAAACTGGCCATTAAAAAGCTGGTAGAAGCAAAGGTTGAGTGGCTGGATGTTCCGACTGAAAATCTGATCGGTGAAGTGATTGCCGAACCGGTTATGATTGAAGGTGGTGAAATCCTTCTTGACCATAATCTGGAGCTGACTGAAGAGAGTATCTCCGCGCTTCAGGGTGCGGGCGTGAAAAAGTTCGACTGCCTGTTTATCGACAGCTTTCACCGCGGCCCGTGGCTTGCCGATACACTGCGCCTGGACACGGTTCAGTCCAAGGAGGAGGCACGGGTTGAGATCTACCGGATGATGCGTCCCGGTGAGCCGCCGACTGTTGAAACTGCCAAGGCCCTGTTTCAGTCCATGTTCTTTGATACATCCCGTTACGACCTCTCCAATGTGGGCCGTATGAAGCTGAACAGTCGCCTGAACATCTCAAATGATGATGTTCCACTTGATCAGGGAACCCTGCGAATAGAGGATATTCTGCTGTCGATGGACACGCTTCTGAAGCTGCGTGACGGTATCGGCGAAGTTGACGATATCGATCACCTGGGCAACCGTCGTCTGCGTTCAGTGGGTGAACTGCTTGAGAACCAGATCCGTATTGGCCTGATCCGCATGGAACGCGCCATTCGCGAGCGTTTGAGCTCAGGAGACCTGACAGAGATGATGCCGTCGGATTTAATCAATGCAAAACCATTGATTGCATCTGTAAAGGAGTTCTTCGGCTCATCGCAGCTGTCGCAGTTTATGGATCAGACCAACCCGCTCTCTGAGGTCACGCATAAGCGGCGTCTGTCCGCACTCGGCCCCGGCGGCCTCTCGCGTGAGCGTGCCGGCTTCGAAGTACGTGATGTGCATCCGACTCATTATGGACGCCTGTGTCCGATTGAGACACCTGAAGGTCCGAATATCGGTCTGATCAACTCGCTCTCCTGCTTTGCCAAAGTAAACGCTTTCGGTTTTATTGAAACGCCGTACCGCAAGGTGGTTGATGGCAAGCTGACCAAAGATGTGGTTTATCTGTCCGCCATTGATGAGGCAGGCCATACCATTGCGCAGGCGAATGCCAAGGTTGATGATAAGAACAGTTTTATCGCCGATATGATCCAGTGTCGTCAGGATGGTGATTTCATCATGTCCGCTCCTGTTGATATTGATTATATGGATATTACACCGTCTCAGCTTGTCTCGGTTTCAGCAGGCCTGATCCCGTTCCTTGAGCATGATGATGCGAACCGTGCACTGATGGGTTCGAATATGCAGCGTCAGGCTGTACCTCTGGTTCGTGCTGAGAAGCCACTGGTTGGTACCGGTATGGAAGCTGAAGTG
>JAIPJD010000097.1 GCA_021734365.1 Mariprofundaceae bacterium
AAGGTCTGTGTGGCGGTTTGAATACCAATACACTGAAAAAGGCTGTCAGCATACTTAAAGAGCAGACTGTAGAGACTGAAGTTTACACGATTGGCCGTCGGGCAGGCATGTTCCTGAAACGGTTTACTGATATTGCAGGCTCTGCTGAGAATGTTCCTGATTCACCTGAAATTACTGATATTCTCGGTGTTGTCGGTGTTGCTATGGAGCACTACATGAGTGGTAAAGTGGACGAGGTTTATCTTGTCTACAGTGAGTTTGAAAATACCATGACTCAAACACCAACATCACTTCGTCTTCTTCCATGCGCAATTCCTGATGACGCACCGCATGCCGGTTACTGGGATTATCTGTATGAGCCGGATAGTAAAGAAGTCATGGATGGCCTGCTTCGCCGTTATGTCGAATCACTGGTTTTTCATGGTCTGTTAGAGAACAAGGCGTGTGAGCAGTCTGCCCGTATGGTGGCGATGAAAGCCGCGACGGACAACTCAAAAGAGATCGTTAAAGATCTTAGTATTACTTATAACAAAGCACGCCAGGCGGCTATTACTCAGGAGCTGGCAGAAATCTGTGCCGGTGCTGCAGCTGCCGGTTAATTAGTTTATTTTTTTAGAGAGGTCATAACATGAGTGCAGGTACAATCGTCCAGGTGATCGGTCCGGTCGTAGACATACGTTTCCCGGCAGGCGAACTCCCAAACATCTACAATGCATTGAAAATGTCAGATCCCAAGCTAACGCTTGAGGTCCAGCAGCACCTGGGGGACAATACTGTTCGTACCATTGCACTGGGTACGACAGACGGGCTTCGCCGCGGTATGGAAGTCAGTGACACGGGTGCACCGATTATGGTTCCGGTTGGCAAGGCCACGCTGGGCCGCATCATGAATGTACTTGGTGAAGGTATCGACTTTGAGGGTGAAGATGTGCCTTCGGAAACACGCTGGGCAATTCACCGTGCCGCTCCTACCTTTGAGGAGCTCTCTCCGGCCCAGGAGATCCTGGAAACCGGCATTAAGGTTATCGACCTGATGGCACCTATTGCCAAGGGTGGTAAAGTTGGCCTGTTCGGTGGTGCCGGTGTAGGCAAGACCGTAAACATGATGGAGCTGATCAATAACATCGCGAAAGCACACGGCGGTTTCTCTGTGTTTGCCGGTGTTGGTGAGCGTACCCGTGAAGGTAACGACTTCTACTACGAAATGAAGGAGTCCAACGTACTGGAGAAGGTTGCTCTGGTTTACGGTCAGATGAACGAGCCTCCGGGCAACCGTCTGCGTGTAGCCCTGACAGGACTTACCATGGCGGAATATTTCCGTGACGAGGGTCTGGATGTACTGATCTTCATCGACAATATCTACCGTTACTCACTCGCTGGTGTTGAGGTTTCCGCACTGCTTGGCCGTATGCCATCTGCAGTGGGTTATCAGCCTAACCTGGCTGAAGAGATGGGTCGCCTGCAGGAGCGTATTGCTTCGACCAAGACCGGTTCAATCACATCGGTACAGGCCGTATATGTGCCTGCGGATGACTTGACCGATCCGGCGCCTGCAACAACATTCGCGCATCTGGATTCAACCATCGTGCTTTCCCGTCAGATTGCTGAGCTGGGTATTTACCCTGCAGTTGATCCGCTTGACTCAACTTCGCGTCAGCTTGATCCGAAGATTATCGGCATTGAGCACTATTCAGTGGCTCAGGGCGTTCAGCAGACCCTGCAACGTTATAAAGAGCTTCAGGACATCATCGCGATCCTTGGTATGGATGAGCTCTCTGATGAAGATAAGCTGACGGTTTCACGGGCTCGTAAGATTCAGCGTTTCCTCTCTCAGCCATTCCATGTGGCGGAAGTATTCACCGGTTCTCCGGGTGTTTATGCCAAGAAAGATGAGACCATTAAGGGCTTTAAAGGCATTCTTGCCGGTGAGTATGATCACCTTCCGGAGCAGGCTTTCTACATGGTTGGCGATATTTCTGAAGCCGTCGCCAAGGCAGAAAAAATGGCGGCTAAGGCCTAATGGCTTCTACTGTCAAAGTCCTGGTTGCTACGGCTGAGCGTGAAGTTTACCGTGGTGAGGCAGAGATGCTGATTGCTCCGGGCATGGCTGGTGACCTTGGAATTCTTCCAAAGCACGCGCCACTGCTTTGTGCACTGACCGCAGGTGAGCTTAGAATCACTGTTGGTCCGGAAGAGGTGGATGAAGTATTTGTCTCCGGTGGATTCATGGAAGTTCAACCGGATATGATTACTGTGCTGGCAGACTCTGCCGAGCGCGCTCACGACATCGATGAGGCTGCAGCGCAGGCTGCTGAACGTAAGGCTAAGGAAGTTCTTGAAGGCAAAAAGGACGATGTGGATCTTGCTCTTGCTGAAGCGGAACTCGCTATGATGACTGCTCGTCTGGTGTGGCTGCGTAAAAAGAAGCAGCACTAATAACGCTCTTTGTTCTTTGCAAGGGTCGCACGTTGTGCGACCCTTTTGCGTGTTGGGAGAATCTGAAAAACTACATTCGTGTAGTTTTTTAGTGCGCAAAGTAAAAAGCGTGATTTTTCTTTGCTTACAAAATCATGCACTTGCAGTACATGATTTTGGCGACACCTTTCATGGGTCGCACGGATACTCGATGCGAGCATCCTTAGTCCCCGATTGTTTTTAGTGGAGGAGAGATGACTCAACTGATGCACTACCCCGATCTACAGGTTTGTGTTCTTGCCGCCGGCCAGGGCAAGCGGATGCGTTCTTCCAGGCCAAAAGTTCTGCACCCGGTTCTGGGGCGTGCCATGATCGATTATCTCCTGCATACCGTTGAAATGCTCCGTCCGAAAGGCATTGCGCTGGTAACCGGGCACGCTTCTGAAATGGTGCAGGAGCATGTTGGCCAGCCACAGAATCTTGAGTGGGTGATTCAGGATAGACAGTTGGGAACAGGGCATGCAGTTAACCAGTGCGAGAATGTGATACGCGATGTTCGTGATGTGCTGATTGTATGTGGTGATACACCACTTCTCAGAACTGAAACGCTGGCAAAGCTTATTGATGAGCATCGGGATCGTAATGCTGTTGTGACTGTGCTTACGGCAGAGCCGAAGAATTCATATGGCTATGGGCGCATTATTCGCGATGGGGACGGCCGGGTGTCAGCCATTGTTGAGGAGAAGGATGCGGATGAAAGTCAGCGCAACCTGCGCGAAGTCAGTAGTGGCATTTATTGTGTGCGTTACGAGGCACTCTTCGATCTGCTTCACAAGATCGGCAATAACAATGCGCAGAATGAGTACTACCTTCCCGATATTGTCCCGCTTGCGCTCAAAGATGGAAAAACAGTTGAGACAGTTGTCATGGAGGATGCCTCAGAGATGTTCGGTGTGAATAACCGTGTCCAGCTCGCCGAGGTTGAGTCTCTGATGCAGCAGCGGATTATACATGACTGGCAGATGAATGGTGTGACGATTGAAAAGCCGGAGAGCGTTCGAATTGAGGCGGGTGTCAGCATTGGTATCGACACTGTTATACAGGCTGGCTGCTATCTGATTGGTTCTACCCGGATTGGTGATGAGTGCCGCATCGGGCCCAATGCAGTACTTGTTGATGCCATGCTTGATGACCGGGTCAATGTCTTTGCATTCAGCCATATTCATGGTGCCAATGTCGGCTCTGAAGCAAAGGTCGGCCCTTTTGCGCGCCTGCGCCCCGGGGCAGAACTCGATGAAGAGGTACATATCGGAAATTTTGTTGAAATCAAAAACTCAATTATCAATCGTGGCAGTAAAATAAACCATCTCAGTTATATCGGTGATACGGAGATGGGTAGCGGCTGCAATATCGGTGCGGGCACGATTACCTGCAATTACGACGGTGCCAACAAGCATAAAACCATCATTGGGGATGATGTGTTTATCGGCTCGGATACTAAACTTATTGCCCCTGTTGAAGTCGGCTCGGATGCCACCATTGGTGCTGGAAGTATTATCACAAAAAAGGTCAAAGAGGGGGGATTAACCCTTTCCGCCCGCCCTGAGCAGCGTCATGTTACCGACTGGCAGCGCCCCAAGAAAAAAATCTAATGTGCGGAATCGTTGGCGCGATCGCTGACAGGAACGTCCTTCCAATCCTGATGGAAGGGCTACAGCGGCTGGAGTACCGTGGTTATGACTCGGCCGGTGTTGCGATCAGGGATGCGAAGGGTGAACTGAAGCGATTCAGGGCTCTGGGCAAGGTTGCGGTTCTGAAAGAGCTGGTTGGTCATTCAAATATCAGTGGCGACCTGGGTATTGCCCATACCCGCTGGGCAACCCACGGCGTACCGGCAGAGCGCAACGCTCACCCGCAAATGAGCGGAGTCAGGGTGGCCGTAGTCCATAACGGTATTATTGAAAATCATGCCGAACTGCGTGAACAGCTGTTAAAGCTCGGCTACGAATTCACATCTGAAACCGACACCGAGGTGATTGCCCATCTGATGGCCAGTAAGCTGGAATCAGGCAGATCACTGTTTGACGCCGTGGTAGAAACTGCTGCTGAACTGGAAGGGGCCTATGCGCTGGCGGCAGCCAGTCCCGAAGATGGCGACCGGATCGTGGTGACCCGTGAAGGCAGTCCGCTTGTCATCGGGCTGGGTGAAGGTGAGAACTTCATTGCCTCCGATGTGGCAGCGCTTCTGCAGGTGACCCGGAAATTTATCTTCCTTGAAGAGGGTGATGTCGCCGAAGTCCGGCGCGATGGCGTCACTGTTTTCGATTCGGGCGGTGAAGAGGTCGTGCGTGAAGTTAAAGAGTCGCTGCTTTCCAGTGACGGTGCCGATAAGGGGCCATACGCGCACTACATGCTCAAGGAGATTTTTGAGCAGCCGGGGGTGATCTCGGAGACACTTGAAGGCCGTATTCACAGGGGCCGTTTGCTCGAAGACAGCTTCGGCCATGAGACCAAAGCACTGCTGGACAGAACGAAGCATGTGCAGATTGTGGCCTGCGGTACCAGTTATCATGCCGGCATGGTCGCAAGATACTGGCTGGAGGAGATCGGCATTCCCTGCAGTGTTGAAGTGGCCAGTGAATACCGCTATCGCAAGGTAGTCGTTCCGGATGGTACCCTGCTGATCACCATCTCCCAGTCGGGTGAGACGGCCGACACGCTGGCAGCACTCAAAGGGAGCCGCTCACAGGGCTATATCGGCAGCCTTACAGTTTGTAATGTTCCAGAAAGTTCGCTGGTTCGTGAATCCGATGTCTGTTTCATGACCCGTGCCGGTACCGAGATCGGCGTGGCATCAACCAAGGCCTTTACCACTCAGCTTGTTGCACTACGACTGCTGACGGTCGCGATGGCCCGCCGTCAGGGGCTCTCCCATGAGCAGGAAGCGGTGATGGTTAATGAGCTCCATGCCCTGCCAAGGCAGGTTGAGGTGGTTCTCCAATTGGCTGACTCCATTGCGAAAATGGCTCAAGGTTTTGCCGATAAACAGAATGCACTGTTTCTCGGTCGTGGCCCCTTCTATCCGGTTGCGATGGAAGGGGCGTTGAAACTGAAGGAGATATCCTACATTCATGCTGAGGCCTATCCGGCCGGAGAGCTCAAGCATGGTCCGCTGGCTCTGGTGGATGCCAATATGCCGGTCGTCTGTGCGCTGCCGGATGATCCGCTGCTGGAGAAGGTGCTCTCCAACCTGCAGGAGGTTCGTGCCCGTGGTGGTGAGCTGTTCCTGTTCAGCGACCACAAAGTGCATATCGGGCTGGATCACTACCGGAATCTGACACTCTCCGATATCTATCCGGGCACGGCACCGATTGTCTACACGGTTCCGTTACAGCTATTGGCCTACTATGTTGCGCTGCTAAAAGGTACTGATGTTGATCAGCCGCGCAATCTCGCCAAGTCGGTTACAGTTGAGTAATTACTTCTGATTGTACGTCTTCAATTGTAAGAGAGTAATAGAGTTTCATACTGAGTAATAAAGATTCATCCTGAGTAATAAAGTTGCATACTAATTTAGTTCCAATTACTTTCGTCGCTGCGTGGGGCAGTGAGGAAATATATGGTAAAGACCCGCTCACCCGATTTAACGGACAGAAAAGAGCAGCAGCACGAGATAATATTGTGTTGAATGTTGGCGGCATGGGAATTGCGGCAGGAATAACCTATTCAGGACTGATGGCGAATAATCCAACTCCGGCATCACTTATGGTAACTGGAAATGATTAGGCTCCCCTTTCTATTAGCAGTCCTGTTGCTTTTGAACGGATGCCCATCAGTGCCTTCACCAAAAAAATGGGCTGATACAGCTGTTGGATTAACCGTTGACGAATTGCTTGCTCCAGCCTCTGCAAAACGAACAGCGAAGCAATATATCAATGAAGATGGTAAAAAAGTTATTGTGATTCCGAGCTACCCAACTTGTAGCATTCATTATATTCTTGATGAAAATGGAGTGGTGGAATCATACCGGCTTATTGGAGAGGATTGTAGGTGAGCAAGGTAATCACAGGTGTGCAATGTACCTAATGGGTCGGACTGAGCTTCCCCCAGTTTAATCCAACCGACTGGGTCGGACCAAGGTAAGTGATCAACGATGGTCTATGATGATCTGGGCCGTATGACCAGCCGCACAGAGTCGGAGGGCACCAGCAGTTGGAGTTACGATATGCTCTGGGTGGGTGCGCTGACCAGCGAGTCAGGGGTCAATGCTTCCAAGACCTATAGTTATGATGGCTTTGGCCGTGTTTCCACGTCGATCACCACGGTCAATGGTCAGAACTTTATGGTGGATACCACCTACGATGCAGTGGGTCGTGTGGATACCATCACCTACCCGCAGGGGGCATCCGGCAGCCGCTTTACGGTGAAGCGTAACTACAATGCACAGGGCTTTATGGCTTCGGTAACCAACGCGGCAACCAGTGGTGT
>JAIPJD010000098.1 GCA_021734365.1 Mariprofundaceae bacterium
CAATAATCACGGTGTCCGTGTTCACAGGCACCGCTTTGGCTGATTTTGGCTTTTGTGGCACTACCCGGTTGGCGAGCTGGCGAACCTCGTTGAGATCAAACGGCTTGGGCAGGTACTCCATCGCACCACTGCGATAAGCCTCGGCAGCATGCCCGAATGTAGTCTCAGCCGTCAGCATCACGGTAGGCACATCAAACAGGCCTGACTCCAGCAGGCTCATGCCGTTGCCATCCGGCAGGTAGACATCAAGGAAGAGAATATCAAACCTCTCTTTTGCCAGCGCCTCGGCCTGTGCAATCGATTCGGCCTGTGCAACCTCGAAGCCCTCCTCTTTGAGAACCCGTTCCAGAATCCAGCGGATTCCCTGATCATCATCAACAATGAGTGCTTTCACGCCATCTCCTCCGCAGAATTTTTCAACGGCAAGTGTAGTACAAATATGGTGCGCCCGGCTTCACTGCTCAGCTGTACTCGTCCGCCATGCTCCTGAACTACGCGCTGCACAATGGCCAGGCCAAGGCCGCTGCCCCGCTCTTTACCCGTCACAAACGGGTGGAACAGATGCTCCATCAGCGATTTGGGAATCGGTGTGCCATTACTCGTTATTTTAAGCTCAACTACCGGTCCCTGATGCCCCGGAAGCGCCACCATGGGGGCCATACGGGTCTGCCAGTCAACCAGCGTCGAACCCGCCTCCAGTGCGTTACTCCACAGGTTTTCAATCGCCTGCCTCAGGCGGGCCTCATGTGCGAGAAGTGCGGGCAGGCTGGGATCATAAGTGCGGTGAAGTTGAACCCCTGCAGGTGCCCTGCAGACATCATCGAGCAGCGCGTGAATGTTAATCGGTTTCATGGTGATGTCAGCTCTGGGGCCAAGCTGCAGAAATGTGTCAATACGATCCCTGATACGATCCACTTCAGAGAGCATATGAGAGCTGATTTCAACCACGTCCCTGTCGACAGTCTGCTCAGAGAGCCACTGGCTGGCACCACGCAGTGAGGCAAGCGGATTCTTGACTTCATGTGCCATCTCCAGTGCGATACGGGCTACCGCCTCTGCCATCTCCTGACGTTTAGCCTGCTTCTCCACTTCGGCCCTGTTCCCCTCCGGCACAAGCAGCACGATCGCGCCGCTCTCATGAGGTCCCAGGTGCAGAGAGTAGGGCGCATGGGTAAAGCGACCGCTGAATGCATCATCCGTCACGGTCTCACCCCGTGAAACCCGCTCCAGCATGGTGTTTACTTCTGATGAAGGTTCAAAAAAATCGGAGAGGTGCCGTCCGGCCAGTTTTCGGACTGAAGTTCCAAGCTGCTCCTCCGCCAGAATATTGGCATGCGTAATTTTACCCTCTCCATCCAGCAGCAGCATCGGCAGTGGCAGATTTGAGATCGCAATCTCTTTAAGGTTAAGCGGCAAGCGAAACGCTCCCTTCCAGCCCGAGAAAATAGGCTTCAGCAGCATCGATCTGATCCTGCCAGATCTCAATACGCTGGAAATGTCCGCGAAATTCGGCTGAGCCGCGCATCCCCTTGCTGTACCAGACCACATGTTTACGTGCCAGACGGCTGGCTGAATATTCACCGTGGTGCTCGGCCAGCAGCTCCATATGCTCTTTAACGATAGCCCAGCGCTCTTTGTCTGTCGGCCTGGATGGAATCGGCTGGCCAGTCAGTGCCGCACTCACTTCACCCAGCACCCACGGGTTCCCCTGCACTGCACGCCCGACCATAACCCCGTCACAGCCCGAGATACGCACCATCTCCAGCGCGCTTGCAGCATCCACGATGTCACCATTGCCAATCACCGGAATGGAGACAACAGATCTGGCGCGACCGATATCCTCCCAGTTGGCATGGCCGTTAAACATCTGCGCCCGTGTCCTGCCATGCACGGTCAGCATCTGTACACCTGACTCCTCAGCAATGCGGGCAATGTTCTCAACATTCTTACTGCCCTCATCCCAGCCGGTTCGAATCTTCAGCGTTACCGGCAGATCAATACCATTGACCACTGCCTCAAGGATCGACGCCACCAGCTTCTCATCGCGCAACATGGCGGAACCCGCCACCTGCTTCACAATCTTCTTCACCGGACAACCCATGTTGATATCAACAAAGTCGGCGCCATGAGCCTTCGCCCACTGTGCTGCCTCCACCATATATTTCGGATCGGAACCGGCAATCTGGATTGATACAGGGTGCTCGCCCGCATCGACAACAGCCATCCTTTGGGTGCGTTCCCGTTTCTGCTCAACGGCACGGCTGGCAATCATCTCCGTCACCACCAATCCGACACCAAAGCGTTTGCAGATTTTGCGGAACGGCAGATCGGTGATGCCGGCCATCGGTGCCAGTACCAGCGGTGGGTCAATACGGTGACCACCCAATGTAAAACCAGTTAAAGCCATCTGTTAAATTTACCTGCCTAAAATTTGGGCAACTATATCCACTCCACCCATATCTGTCAGAATAATTTTTTCACGCCTCGCTTCTAACGCCGCACCCGTATCATTGAATATGTCAGCTATGACTGCCAGCCTTACCCGATGGATTCAAAAAACGCCCCTGCCGTCAGATGGCCGAACACCCACTTTATCCAATCTGTTGCCGATACCCGCCTGTTTCCGGAAATCGCTATGCCACAGCTTGCCGTGGCCGGCCACTCCAATGTGGGCAAGTCAAGCCTTCTAAATGTACTGTTTGACCGCAAGGGGCTGGTGAAAGTCTCCAAGAAGCCGGGTTGTACACGCCTGCTTAACCTCTTCGACCTGGATGGGCAGATTCTGATTGTCGACCTGCCCGGCTACGGCTATGCCAGAGCTCCGAAAGCTGAGAAGCGGAAATGGCGAGAGCTGATCGAGCTATATCTTCAGAGCCCTTCTGTGGCTCAAATCGTTTTAGTCCTGCTCGATATCCGTCACGGCCCCAAAGACAGCGACATGCAGCTGATCGAGTGGCTCAATGAGGAGGGAATCCGGTGGATTCCTGTTGCCACCAAGGCCGACAAGCTGACCGGTAACACACGCGCCAAACGGCTGAAAGAGATGTGTGAAGCGATGGGCGGCCTGCTCAAACCAATACCAACCTCATCCCACGATGGCCGCGGCATCAAGGAGTTGCGGGAATTAATTGTCCAGGAGCTGCTGGTAAATGTCCCAGGCAGGGTCTGGGAAGAGATACATGAAGATTAAGACGCCAATCCGGCCTCTTCCGATATAAAACAGGCAGCCTTACTTAAACTCTTTCAGCCGGGGATCATCAATCGCAAACGCTGTCTCACCGGTCGCAAAAGCAAGCTTCAGATAGGGGATACACCCCCCGCACTCCACACCGGCTCCGCTCTGCTTTTGCGCCTCTTCAAAACTTCCGTACACCTTAAGCTGTTCAAAGGTTTTGTTGATACACTCGCAACGGTTTACCAATGCCTCATCTTCGCTCAGTCCATCATGCATCTGAATCCCCTTTTTCCGGCACACGGCCCGACTTTATCGTTGAATACTGGCCCATATCCCCACAAAACGGCAAGCGCAGCATCCAGATCAGCTGATGGGCCGGTTGATCAAGAAACTGAGTTAAACCAATCGTCATGCCCTGATGCCCCTTTTCAGGTTGAACAATATAGGTTCCAAACAGACGATCCCATATGGAAAGGTTGAACCCGTAATTGCTGTTGGTTTCCCGTTTGATTATCGAATGATGCACCCGATGCATGTCAGGCGTCACAAAGAGCATACGGATGATTGCATCAACGGCTTTTGGTAAACGGACATTGCTGTGGTTGAACATCGCCATGCCATTAAGCACCACTTCAAAGATCAGGACTGCCAGAGCAGGGGCCCCCAGCAGAACAACAACACTCACCTTAATCAGCATGGAGAAGATGATCTCAAGTGGATGGAAACGCAGGCCCGTTGTCACATCAATATCACGGTCTGAGTGGTGAACCATATGCAATCGCCACAAGAGCGGGACGGCATGCACCAGCACATGCTGCGCATAGATCACCAGATCAAGCAGAATGACTGCAATCAACACAGCAGCCCAGAATGGAAGTGTAACAAGATTGAGCAGGCCCCAGCTGTTTTCAGCCGCCCATAATGCAGCACCCATGGCACCGGCCGGAATCAGCAGGCGTACCACCAGACTATCAAGCATCACAATACTCAAATTGGCCGGCCAGCGGATGTACCCCTGCACCAGCTGCCTTTTAGGTGCCACCACCTGCCATATCGACATTACGGCCAGCACACCGAAAAACATCAGCAGTCGAACCCATGATTCATCACTCATGGCACCACCCTAAACAAAAAAAAGGCAGCCCGGAAAGGGCTGCCAAAACATTCAATAACAATCTGCTGAAATTATTCAGCTTTAGTAGATTTGAGTGGACAGGTGTTCATGCCAAAAATTGCATAGAGAGGGCAAAAGCTAATCAGCGCCGTCGCCGCCGGCACCACACCGATCCAGGCCCATACAGGACCACCCATCACCGCCCAGGCAATTAATGCTGCCCCTACTACAATGCGCAAAATTTTATCAGTACTGCCTACATTTGGTTTCATCATCATCTCCTTTATGTGCCGATCATCGAATTGTAGAAGCGGCATGATAACACTTCAGTGACATTATCACTTTAGTATTCTCTCTATTCTTCATGCAGATCCCCGAGAGCATTGCTGTTTTTCACTTCAACCCGACCCCGGCTCAATGCAAGCCACCCCTTACGCTCAAAATCTTTCAGAATCCTGCTGACCACCTCGCGTGCAGTTCCCAGCTCGGTTGCCAGCTCCTGATGGGTACATCCAAGAGTCCCTCCCGACTCTCTGGTTCGTTTCAGAAGCAGCCGTGCCAGACGCACATCCATTCGCCCGAATGCGACATCCTCGACCAGCAGCATCAGATCGCTGATACGGCGACCGATTGAGGCGAGCACGAAACGGCGAAATTCGGCGGACTCATTTATAGCCTTTTCAAACACCGGGGCCGGCAACATGGCAAGCGACACCGCCGTCTCGGCCACACCCTCGGCAGGGTAGGCCTCGCCGCCAATCAGGCAGGATGTGGTCAGCATACAGGTCTGCCCATCCTCCACCCGGTAGAGCACAATCTCGCGACCCTGCGGATCCATCTTCTGCACCCGAACCGCACCATCAGTGACAAAGACATAGCCGTTACACACGTCACCATCCCTGAAAAGAACCGTGCCTTTGGGAACATCCATCAACTGCGCTTTCTCAGCCGCTGCCATCCAGCTTCTGTCCGATATCGCCTTAAGCTCCGGAAAGACATCCAGCCACGCAAGACTCTCTCCCATCATTATACCTCCACCTCTAAATCCAGCTTTCGAATACGTGACAGGCTGCGGTGGAATTTATCCCACTGCCACTGCCTTCCCGGATCCCATTTGCGCCCCGGAGCCACATCCTGATGACCGACAATACGTTGATTGGAAATGGCAGGGAAGTGCTCTATCAGCACCCGGCAGAGCCGGGCCGTCTCACGATATTGTGACTGCGTAAACGGTGTCTTCTCATCACCAATCATCTCAATGCCGATGGCATAATCATTGCAGTTATCACGCCCATCCCAGCTTGACGCTCCGGCATGCCATGCACATTTGGAGAGTGGTACAAACTGAGTAATTGCTCCGTTGCGGTCGACAACAAAGTGCGCCGAAACGCGTACTCCTTTTAAATCTGAAAAAGCAGGATGGCGATCCGTATCCAGCTCACCCATAAAAAATGATTCAATATGTTGAGATTCAAAATGTCCCGACGGCAGAGAGATGGCGTGCAGCACAATAAGATCAATCTCTGAATTGACTGGTCGCTGGCTGAAATGCGGAGATGGCAAAAAACGCATCCCGTGATGATGCGGTAAACAGACAATAGAAGGCAAGCGCTCTATAGTATCTTCATGATTTGCTTAAAAAATCGGGCATCCTGCCCTCTTTTTAAGGCGCGCTGGCAAAAGCGTGGTTTTACAAGCGCTCACATTTCAATTGCTACACATTTGAAATGGCGATGCGTTCCTGCATCGCAGACATCTCCAAACAGGTTCGGAGCCTCCTTATGATCTCTTTACCTGTATGGATATCAAGCCTGCTGTTTGCGCTGATTCATTCACTGTTTGCCGCCGAATGGTGCAAAACGCTTTTCTATCAATACGACATGACACCACACCGCTATCGCCTGCTCTACTCGCTCTTTGCCGTAGTCCTGACATCGCTGTGGCTCTTCTATATCTATCAGCTGCCCGACACACCACTCTATCAGGTCAAGGGATGGCCAAGCGTTCTCCTGCTTGTTATTCAACTCTCAGGCCTCTGGGTTGTACTTCTTAGTCTTAAGTCATTTGATACAGCCCTGTTTCTCGGAATCAAGCCGATGACAGGAGGCAGGGAACCATTCCATGAATATGGCATCTATCACCATATCCGTCATCCGATGTACAGCGGCTTTATACTCATCCTTTTTGCCAGCCCGGTTCAAAGCGTTAATTCACTGAATCTGGCGATAGCTGTTGCCCTCTACTTTCTGATCGGTTCACGATTTGAGGAGCGGCGAATGCTCCTCATGCATCCCGAATATGCCGACTATCAGAAACGGGTTCCGGCTTTCGTGCCATGGCGGGCTTTATTCCGCGGCCCAAGAGGGCCACAATAGCGGCATGACTGAACCAGCTGAGACTCCCAACACCCTCCCGCCGGAGGAGGCAGGCCGCCTGATGCGTCTGGCTACCTGTGCATCGGTATCGGTTGCCCGTTCTCTGATTTTTGCC
>JAIPJD010000099.1 GCA_021734365.1 Mariprofundaceae bacterium
CACGGAGGAACTCGATAACCTCGGTTACCTCCTGCTTGGCTTCATCGCAACCGGCAACATCTTCAAAAGTGGCACGGGTGGTATTTTCGTTCAGCAGCTTGGCCTTGCTCTTGCCGAAAGACATGGCTCCACCTTTGCCGCCACCCTGCATCTGACGCATGAAAAATACCCAGACGGCAATCAGCAGCAGCATAGGAAACCAGGAGATCAGAATAGATATCAGGAAAGGCATCTCTTCAGGAGCCTTCACATCAACTTCAATCTTGTTATCAAGCAATCGTTTAACCAGATTCGGGTCATCCGGCACCTGGACTGTAAACGTGTTTATCAAACCCTTTGCATCCCGATACTGGCCGGTGAGCTGTTTGTCCTGAATGGTCACCATCTCAATGGAGCCCTGATCCACCTTATCCATAAATGCGGAGTAAGACATGGTCTTGCTGGCGCCCATCATTGGCGCATTGAACATGTTGAAAAGACTCATCATGGTCAGGCCGATCACAAGCCAAAGTATCAGATTTTTACTCATCCTGTATCACCTCAATATAAAACAATGCTAAGTCAATTCCATGCCAAACATGAAGCAGTTGTGTTAAAATATTATGAATCTCTCATACCTTACGTACCAGGCAGAGTCGCCCATCCTTACGCATCAGGCGACTGCGTGACAAGTCCAAACCGCCAGAACCACCATGCTGCATCCAGCTTTCAACAAGCAGGATATGGCGCCTTCCGGGCACTGCAGTTGCGCCAAACAGCCTTCGCATCATCCGCTTTAACAGATAAACTCTCATGGGAGGAGCCAGATTCTGCCACGCCTCCCATGTTACCGAACAGCTCTCCATGTTATGATCAAGTTGCAGATGTTCAACCTGTGACTTGATCTCTGACGCCACCTTAACTGCCTGCCTCTGCCAGCGTAAAAAAAGGGCTGTCGGGTTCACGCCTGCCCGTTCCATGGCCGGAAAAGTCTGGTTTCGCAGCCTGTTTCGCCAGAGACTCACATCGCTGTTGCTGGCATCTTCCAGCCACGTCACTCCCGAACGGTGCAGAGCCGCACGAAGCAGGGAGCGGGAGAGATGCAGGAAGGGCCGGAAAACTTTCAGATCACCATGCTGGCGAACCGGACTCATGCCCTGACACCCCTCCACACCTGAACCCTGTAGAAGGCGCATAAAGACCGTCTCCGCCTGATCCTCTCTATGATGTGCCAGACAGATTGATGACACCCCCTGCTCCCGACTCAGCTTTGAAAATGCCCGGTAACGACCCTCCCTTGCCTCCGCCTCACGATTGACCGAACGCGGTTCGCTCAAACGGACAGAGTGAAATGAAATCTCCCAGGCCTCTGCCTGTCGGGCCAGCTGCAGGCTCTCCTCAGCTGAATTCTCATGCC
Organism: Mariprofundaceae bacterium; assembly: GCA_021734365.1. GTDB lineage: Bacteria > Pseudomonadota > Zetaproteobacteria > Mariprofundales > Mariprofundaceae > WSZY01. The sequence continues at coordinate 1,397 of JAIPJD010000099.1, forward strand.
AGCCATGATCGACATGCCATGCCTGAACATCGTATCCTGATCCAGCCAGTGCCAGCAGCAGTGCCGTCGAATCCGCTCCGCCCGACCAGCCCACAGCAACAGCTGCCGGCAGGCGTCCGGAAACATCCGAGCCATCAAGCCACGCCTGACAACCTTCAAGTGGTGGGAGATTAGACATCAAACGGGTTTTTCGGTTGAAAATGGAGCCTTAGCTCCAACGATTTAATCCTTCTGCAAGAATGAGCTGTGCAGGCCGTGAATCTTTATCCAGCAACTCGTAAAGACCGGTATCAACACCTGCGAGGCAGGGGGTGCCAACCTTGGCCAGCAGTATCGGGCTGCTTTCATCACTTCTTGGAGAGATCACGATGAGTTCAAATCCATCGCTGAAATACCGGTAGCCGGAGAGCACCGACTCCGCCCTTTGCTGATCGGGCTTAAACTCCCGGATTGAGGCCTTATGATGCATTGATGCCGTCAAATCGCCCACCGCTGAAGCCGTCAGGGCAAAGCCATTGTTGTAGAGTGCCTGAACTGATTTCCCTGTCCCGCTATCCACCTTCTCAACACGAACACCGCCCAGAGGCTCGCGCCCTGACTTTTCGTCACGGTAGGCAACCAGCCTGCCAACACCGCACTCACGGGAGATGCCGGCATCAGCCTGAGCAACCGAAAGGCCGAACGCAAACGACACAGCCCCTTTCCCCTTCGGCTGGTAACTTGCAAAGTCCCAATCCCCCACCATGGCAATACACATGGAGACCGCAGGCAGATGAGATGCGCCATCAGCTTCAGTCATATCCCTGTACCAGCTGTTCATCCGGGAACGCAGCGCTATGCCAGCCTGGGTGAGCTCAGCAACCGACCCGCGGGCAAGACAACCCATGGCAGAACAGTTATCAAAAAAGAGGTTTTCCCTGCCTTCAAACAGATTCATGACACCCGGAAGAAACGTTTTCTCGAGGAAGGTCCGGTTGTCACCACCCAGGGCCAGCATGGCGGCAAGATAATCCGACCACTCAATACGCAGGCAACCCTGTTTCGTTGTAAGAGATGTTCCACTATGAAGAGACTGCTCCGAATCCATCTGGAAATAGATCAGCTTGCCTTCATTGTACGCCGTCTCAAGCAGTTTGCTGGACTCAGCACCCTTACCGGCTCCGCCGAGCAACTGCCGCTGATCCAGCCACAACTGCTCAAACTTTCGCCTTGCAACCTCAACCTTCACATCCTCTTCAAACACCCGGAACGCCATCAATACCCGGTCATCCTGGAGCCATGGTGTTCCGGCATCTTTTGCAGCCCTGCCTCCTTTCTTCTGGTTTAACAGCCAGGCTGCAATCGGAAGTTCCCTGCAGGATTCCAGCAGCCTGCTGACTGCATCGGGAAGCCCTTCCGGACGTGCCAGAAGCTGATCCAGCTTCTTGGCATCCATGACCCACTGCATCCAGACACCCTGCTCGCTCTTCTCGGCCATCTCCCACAGGGAGAGGCGTGCCCAGCTTCGTTTAAGGAAGTGTTCCCCCATTTTTTCTCTGGCCAGAAGTGCAAGAATTCCAGCCTCATTTTTACTCCCGACCTTCTCCCTCAACACCCGCAAGCGTGGTATCAGATCCGCTTCCAGGCCGTAGGCCATCGCCACAAAACGGTCATCAGCCAGCATCGAATCATTCGGCTGCCGGTAAAGAAAGGTGATCGGCGTAGCGGGAATCATCATCGCCTCATAGGTTGCAATTCGTGTCACCTCAACTGCACCATCAACATGCTCTTTTAAAAAGTTCTTCAGGGCCCAGTCGTAGAGGCCGCCAACCATGCAGACCATCACATGGTCATTATGTGCAGCATGCTCACTGGAGAGCCTGCCAATCGCTTCACGGATCAGCTTCAGAACCAGCACGTTTACTGCCGGAACCCACGGTGCAACATCTGCCTGATCCTGTTTCCAGGACTGCTTCCACATATTCTGCCATGCCTTATAAAGTGCAGGAGCGCCGTTTTCATCACCGCACCAGTGGTGTACCAGCGTGTGTGGCAGGTGTGGATATCGTTTACGCAGATGCATTCCCATGGATCGCGACAGCGCATCCATCTGGGGCAGTTGATGGCCGGAGACTTTCTCACCGTTAATCATGTAGCGAACTGAATACTCCTGCAGCCGCTGCAGTGAGAGTGCAAATGTTTGAGAGAGCTTTGAGGCTATCGCGTAAGGGACATACTCCCGCGCATCCTCGCCCGGTATCCGCACGGGCAGGCGGCGGACATCCACACGGCATCGACTGGTAGGGTCTTCACCGCGGTTCAGAATGGGGCGGTACCAGCTCCATCGATAGTCAAAATAGCCCGGAGAGAGCATTAGCAGCCAGCCCCGTCATCTCTGCCGCATTGTAGGGCGTCCAGGTATCGCTTAGCATTCGCAGCTATGGCCCGATTATTATGCAACAGAGCAGATACCATTCCGGTGAACCCTCCCAAAAAAGTGAACTTCAGTAGCAAACCCTTAACCATAACCCGTCTATTTTGCAAGAAAAAAACAGCTCTGGCCATTTTTCTTCTCTCGTGTTTTTTCACTCCGCCGCTGCATGCTGCAGGAATCATCGCAACCATCCCTCCGCTGGCAGCCGTTGTTCAGATGTTAACCGACGAGCCGATCTCATGCCTGCTACCGCCGGGCAGTGATCCACACCACTTTCAGCTATCGCCCAGACAGGTTGAAAAGCTGAACAGCGCCATGCTTCTGGTCAGAAGCTCAAAAGATGATCATGGCTGGATGCAGATGCCGGCCAATACGCCGGTGATCGACATCTGGCCGAAAGAGGATCATGCCTGGCTTAATCCTGACAACCTGCTAACGGCACTGCCACGTATTGCCGGAGAGCTGATATCGCTTTTTCCCGATAAAAAAACAGTCATCGAAGCCAATCTGAAACGGAGCATGGAGGAAGCAGGCAAGGTTAAATCTGAACTTCGCAACGCCCTCTCCACCCTTCAGAGCAGTGGTGTTATGATGCAGCACCCTTCATGGCGAAGGGTATTTGATGCCTATGGCGTTCCTGTTCTCTCGGTTCTGGAGTCCCAGCGCCACGGCCATGAGCACGGACCGCGCCATCTGGAGAAGGCGCTGGCTACGCTGGAAAAACATCCCGATGCCGTGCTGATCGGGGATGTTCGACACAGCAACCGCTCTCTGGAGTGGCTGGCTGACCATAGCAAAGGCAAGAAAATCCTGTTTCTTGATGCACTGGGCTCATGTGGCGATAGCTGGGCCACGCTGATGCAGCAGAATATCTCCCGGATTTCAGAGCGATGAGCGCCCAGGTTGTCAGCATATCAGATCTGAGTTTCGGGCCGGAAAAGTCGCCGGTACTCGACCAGATCAACCTGCAGCTTGAGGCGGGTCACTTCATGGGGATTATCGGCCCTAACGGTGCGGGCAAGAGTACGCTTCTGGCTGCCATTGCCGGATTGATCCAGCCCTCCTGTGGAACAGTCGAGCTGTTTGGCAAGCCGTTGAATCAGTTCAGTCGCCACAAACTGCTTAAACAGGTCGGCTTCCTTAACCAGCTGCATGAGCATGAGCCGCATCTACCACTGCGTGTTCGCGATGTTGTTGCCATGGGAAGTGCCGGTTATGCCGCTCCTCTATGGAAGCAAAGCAATAACAGGGCGGAGATCATGGCCGCACTCGAACAGGTTGAGATGGCCGATCTGGCAGAGCGTGATTTCCGTCATCTCTCGGGTGGACAGCGGCAACGCGTCCGTCTTGCCCGTGCACTGGTCCGGCAACCCAGGCTGCTGCTTCTGGATGAGCCTTCCGCTGCACTGGACAGTAAACGGCAGGACAGGCTCTACGCACTGCTTCGGAGCCTCTGTTCCGATCAGGGGATGACCATCATCATGGTGGAACACGATATTGCCGCGATCACAGCTTATGTTGACTCCGTTGCCTGCCTCAATCGCCGGATTCACCATCACGCCATGCAGGGAGAGCAGATCCCTGACGATATATGGCATGCCATGTATGGCGATCATATCCATATTGTCGCTCACGATGCCGGCTGCATCGGCTGTGCACACCCGACAGAGGAAGCGCAGTGATGGAGATGTTAAGTCAGTTTTTCGCCAGCCATGTGATGCAGGAGAGCCTGGCACCTGCCCTGCTTATTTCCGTGGTAACCGCATCCATGTCGGTGATGGTGCTGGCCCATCGTCTCTCTTTTCTCACCGTGGGTGTTTCGCACGCATCACTGGCAGGCCTGGGCCTTGCCGTCACGCTCTCTCTGCCACTGCTGCCGACTGCAACCGTTACGGCCCTGCTGATCACGCTCCTTTTAGCCAACATCCCTAAAAAACAGGGCATTACCGATGATGCGGGCATCGGCATGCTCTTTGCCGGCAGCATGGCACTCGGTGTTGTACTGATCTCAACGGCCAGCCGTTACGAGGTGGATCTGTTCGGGCTGCTGTTCGGCAACATTCTGACCATCTCCAGCTCTGAGATGCAGTGGCTGTCACTGGTTGGCGTGTTGATTCTTGGAAGCATGGTTGTGCTTGCACGTGGCTGGTGGAGCATCGCCTTTGACCCGACCACTGCCGCAGCCGCAGGCCTTCCCGTTCCAACCATGCGCATGCTGCTTTACGGGGTAACCGGCCTGACGGTGGTCATGTGCGTCAAGCTTGCAGGCATTGTGCTGACCACGGGCCTGCTTGTACTCCCGGCCGCCTGTGCCTGGTTCTGGGGACGTTCACTGGCGGGTCTCTGGAGCCTGAGTGTTATCTTTTCACTCACAGGCACGCTTGCCGGTCTGGTGATCTCTTATCAAAACGACTGGCCATCAGGTGCCACGGTGGTTATGGCACTGTGTTGTATATTCATCATTAGCTGGGGGGCAGCATGGCTGAAACAGCGCGTCCAAAAGCACAAAGAGCAGGAATAGTCCTCCGGCTTCTTGCCGCCTGTTATGATGTAGCCCTGCTGGTCGGTATCGGCTTTATCGCGTTTATTCCGGTCTCCATTGTAGAACAGCAGATCGGTACAACCCCCGACTGGGCCAAGCAGCTGCTCTTCATGGCGGTCGCCTACGGCTATTTTGCCGGGTTCTGGTTCAAAGCCGGGGCCACCACAGGCATGCGCCCGTGGAAGCTGCGGGTTGCCATGGTCAGCTCCGGCGATCCGGTCACGCTTTTCGCAGCGACAGCCCGCTTTTTTGCATTGATGCTAACCTGGCTTGCCCTGGCCATGACACTACTCTACCTCTTCGGCCACTATACCGGGC
>JAIPJD010000100.1 GCA_021734365.1 Mariprofundaceae bacterium
GACTGGGTAAAGAGTTAAATGGAAATGTAATGAGAATTGCTCCACTTGCCGTTCTGCGTCAGGAGCATAAAGAATCGCTTGAAAACCAGAAAGATGTAGAGCTGCTGGAGCCCCTGATCACTGAGGCGATAGGGCTCAGCTTTTCCCGTGTGGAAGAAATTCAAAAAATGATTGATGCAGGCCGGGGAGCAGGCAATCCGGGCAGTGGCAATGAAGTTCCGGGGAATCAGAACAATCCGACGATCATGTCTCCGAGGGGCTCATATATACTGGATTCGAGAACGAACACACTGATTGTAACAGATACAGCTCAGGGACTTAGTAATGTAAAACGTTTTATTGCCCTTGTGGATAAGGCGACGGAACAGGTGCTGATAGAGGCCCGAATTGTTGAAGCAACTGACAGTTTTACCAATGAATTCGGTATTCGATGGGGAGGGCAGACTTCAACCCAGAGGACCGGACTTGATGGAAGCCCGAATATTCAGGTTGGATCAACCAACCCCACAGCATCAGACGGATTTCTTGTTGACCTTCCAGCAGCAGCAGCATCGTCATCCGGTGGTGCGATTGGTTTAAGCTGGTCAGCAATTAGCAAGGCAATAAACCTTGATCTGGAATTGTCTGCTGCAGAGATTAACGGTGAAGCGAAAATTATATCGAGTCCCAGGATTCTTACGGCAAATGGTGGAACAGCCTTGATTTCTCAAGGTAGCGATGTTCCGTTTGTTACACCGTCGTCGGCTGCTGGTCCGGCAACAGTCACGTTTAAAAAGGCTGAACTTAAATTAGAAGTTACACCTCAAATCACAGCAAATGATACAGTGATTATGGAGGTTGATATTTCCAAGGATGCCCCTACCGGTCAGAGTGTTCAGGGTAACCCAATTCTTTCGACCAAGAAGGTCACTTCAACACTTCAGGTGAAAGATGGTGAAACTATTGTTATTGGCGGTATCTATACACGGGACAAATCAACAAATACAAGTGGCGTCCCAGGATTTAAAGATATTCCTGTACTTGGCTGGCTTTTCAAGACACAGGGTAAGACAGACAACAAAACGGAGCTGTTGATTTTCCTGACACCTTCGATTGTACAGGGTGATGCTGATACATAATCTGTGACACAGAAGGTTATACTGCCTGTCCTGGCGGGATCGGGTAAACTGATAATCGGGCGGCAACTGGTAGAAGCGGTTGCCGCCCGACGCCGTATAGCGTTTATAGATATTACTGAAGCAGTGGAAGAGATGACCACTTTTCTGTCAGAGTGCGTGCATGACTGATCTGAATATCTACCATGTTGATCTGGGTGACCGTTCATATGATATCCATATTGAATCCGGATGCCTTGCATCTATCGGCTCTGTGATGACCGGCCTTTTTGGGCTCCCGTCACGATGCATGATTATTACAAATGAAACTGTGGCTCCTCTCTATCTTGAAACTGTCCAGACAAGCCTGAAAACGTCCGGTTGGCAGGTTCAGAGCTGCACACTTCCGGATGGCGAAAAGTACAAAAACTGCGAATCATGGATGAAGGTGATGGATGCATTGATGGTGTCCAGACTTTCACGCCAGGAGCCCATCATTGCACTCGGTGGAGGTGTGGTTGGTGACATGACCGGGTTTGCAGCAGCCTGTTACCGGCGTGGAATACCACTTGTTCAGATTCCTACAACACTCCTGGCGCAGGTAGATTCCAGTGTGGGTGGCAAGACGGCGATTAATCATCCGTATGGAAAGAATATGATTGGTGCATTCTATCAGCCTAAACTGGTCTGGATTGATCCTGCTGTATTGAAAACCCTTGCAGTCCGGGAGTTGCGTGCGGGAATTGCCGAGTTGATCAAGTACGGGTTGATCAGGGATCGTCAATTTTTTACTTATCTCGAAGAACATCTCGAAAGGCTTTTGGCACTGGACTCCGAAGTTGTATCCAGGGTCATTCTCACATCGTGCCGGCACAAGGCTGAAGTGGTCATGGCAGACGAGACCGAGCAGGGCCTGAGAGCGCTATTGAACCTTGGCCACACATTTGGCCATGCCATTGAGTCGATGACACATTACAGAGAGTATCTGCATGGTGAGGCAGTTGCTCTGGGAACGCTGATGGCTGCCCGCCTCTCCCATATGCTTGGGCACTCTCCTGATAACCTTGAGCCACGTATTCAGCGTCTCTATGAGGCGGCAGGCCTGCCTGTCACGATCCCCGCATTCGCAGCAGATCAGTGGCTTGATTCAATGGGGCACGATAAAAAGAATGTTGGCAGTAGAATTCGATACATCCTTCTCAGAGAGATCGGAGATGCGTTTATTGCTGAAAATGTGTCCGACGGTGACATCCGCAGTTTAATTGAGTCCTTTCAATAAAAAAAAACGGCCCGTTTCCAGGCCGCTCCATTAATTTCATGAAATAATTATTAGTCGTCGCCACCCAGCATACCGAACATGGCAAGCAGATTCTGAAACAGCAGAAAGACATCAAGATAGAGCGTCAGCGCTGCAGAGATATATTCATCACTCGGATAGTCACGCAATATGTTTGATGTGTCATAGAGGATAAAGGCGGAGAACAGCAGCACACCCATACCGCTGACGGCCAGCTGAATGGTTCCGGACTCAAAGAAGAAATAGTTGGACAGGCTCAGCACAATCAGTGCGATCAGTCCTGTCCAGACAAAGCCTTTCAGGAATGAGAAATCTTTTCGTGAATAAAAGACATAGCCCGTGAGAGCCACAAACGAAACAGCAGTGGTCATGAACGCCTGGGTGACCAGCATGCCGGATTTGGCAGAGACGATGGCAACCAGTGGTGCAATCGCCATACCTGTAAGGGCACCAAAGCCAAGCAGTGCGGCAAGGTTAATTCCAGCCATATGACGCACAGCCTGAACCGCAAAAATTCCGCCAATCATGGCGAAGAGCATCATAAATGGATGTTCATATGGAAAAGTAAGCCCCATTGAGAAGTAGGCACCGGCACTTCCCGCTGCGATACAGAGGGCCAGCATGCCATAAGTTTTTCCCAGAAACGCGATTCGGGCATCAGTCTGGATAACCGAAGCTGTCATGGATGCTTGCATAAAAGACCTCTCAATTGATTGATAAATATTTGTGCGAATGTGCATGCTCTGTAGTCATACGTCAAGGCAGGTGATGCTTGTCGGGGTGAATCACTTCAGCATCAATAATGGTTTCTCCACCCGGGCTCCTGCCTGATATCCGGGCCGCAATAAGCCTCTGGCCCAACCGGTTTCGAACCGGCGGAACCAGCAGCAGAAAACCGATCATATCAGTAATAAAACCGGGAATAAACAGCAGTACACCCGATATGGCAATCATAATACCATGCAGCATCTGCTCGGCAGGTGGCTGGCCGCGATCCATAAGCTCCTTAGCCCGGAGGAACGTGCGCATGCCCTGATGGCGTACAAGCATACCTCCCAACGCTGCTGTCAGAAGGCATAGTGTGATGGTCAAAACGCCACCAATACCGGAGCCCACTTCAATCAGAAGATACAGCTCCGCCAGCGGAAGGAGAATAAAGAGAGCGAAGAAGAATTTAAGCATGGTCAATGTATGGGGTCATAAGAGAGTGATTACAACCCCTTCCTTTCTATGGATGAGGTAGCAAGTGCCGCCAGCGTCATGATCCCGCTCCGCATGGACTCTTCATCAATATCAAAACAGGGGTGGTGCAGTGAATAGCGGGTTGATGGTCCGCTGCCTGTTCCGAGCCGCATCAGGCATCCCGGAACGTGTTGCAAGAACTCTGCAAAATCCTCTCCACCCATGGAGGGTTGATCAATGTCTATGATGTTTGTGCCCGGAGAGAGCATCGAGATATTTCGGCGAACCTCTTCAATAATATCAGGGTTATTTTTTAGAGCAGATGTGGCATGGTGTATGTGAAAAGTGGCTGTCGCGCCCCAGGTCTCGGCCGTCTGACGGATGATGTGATCCATGCGGACCCTGATCTCTTCGTGTGCCTCAACATTAAGGCTGCGCACGGTACCGGTGAAACGGACCCTGTCGGGAATCACGTTAGCTGCGTGCCCGGCTTCAATCTGACTGATCGTCAGTACTGCCGGGTGCACAGGGTCCACTATACGGCTGATAATGTGATGCAGTGCCTGAATAATATGGCTGGCAATCAGGATAACATCAACGCACTCATGTGGGCGTGCTGCATGGCCACCGCGGCCGGTGATTTCAACTTCAAACATATCAGCTGCCGCGCACATCGTGCCACTTTTCAGGCCAATAGCACCGGAGGGAAGATATGGGTAGACATGCAGCGCATAGATGCGCTGTGCATCAAGCCCTTCGAGCACGCCATCCCTTAGCATGGCTGTTGCGCCTTCGGTAATCTCCTCTGCGGGCTGGAAGAGGGCCGCCACATTGTATGGCAGTTCAACAGGAAGTCTGGAAAGCAGCATCATGGTGCCAAGAAGCATGGCCGTGTGAGCATCGTGCCCACAGCTATGAGAGATACCATCAACAGATGACGCATAGTCGCACTGCTTACCATCCTGAATCGGAAGCGCATCCATATCTGCACGCAGCACAATGGTCTCTCCCGCTTTATCAGGCAGGAGCCTGGCCAGCAGGCCATACCCGCCAACATGCTCACGCACATCACAACCAACCATTCTGCACTGCTCTGCAACAAAGCCGGCCGTTTTCATCTCCTTTCCGGAGAGTTCGGGGTTTCTGTGCAGGTGACGACGAATCGCAATGGTCTCTGCCATCACGTCATCGGCAGCATTTCTCAACATTTCAGCTGTAATTTTCATCTTCAGCTCCAGCCATCCTCTTGATACATCCGGTGTACAACACTTTTCAGCTCACTGGTCTGGCGAAACAGGCTTCGCTGACGTGAAGCCCCGTCGCCATACTGTTGCCACCTTTTCAGTTGCTCTTCAACAGTGTTGAGATCTGCCGGGTCGGCACCACGCTTTGCCAGCCACTCTATCCGCCTGCCAAGCCAGAGAAGCAGTGGAACAGGCTCCTCGGTAACGGGGTCGATAATGTCGGCCTGCACACCATGACGGCAGGCTCTCCAGCGGTTCTCCCTGATCAGCGAAGGGTGAACTGCAGCGTCAGGCAACTCACTGTTTGCAGCAGCAATGGCTTCAGAACGTACATAGGCGATAAAGGCAGCCGTATCAGCCTTTGTTGCAGGCATGTCACCAATACGTATCTCCAGCGTACCGAAATCCGGGTGTGGACGCATCTCCCACCAGATCTCCCTGACAGAGTCAATGCTTCCCGTAGCCATAAGTCTTCCGGCGCAGTGTTCGAAATCCTGCCAGTCCCTGAAGTAAAATGGCATACCGCCCTGACTTAACCCCTCAAAGATCTTTATCCTGCTTGAGCAGAGGCCTGTATCATCACCCTGCCAGAATGGAGAGTTGGCGGAGATGGCAAGAAACACGGGCATGACAGGAAGAAGCTGGTTCATGGTGTGAATACAATGATCACCATCGGGCATGCCGATATGGACATGAATGCCGAAAATATTGAAGCGGTGTGCCATCCACTGCAGTCGTTCGAGAAGTTTGTGATAGCGGGGGTCATCAGAAACGTGCTGGTCCCTCCAGCGCGAGAAGGGGTGGGTTCCTGAGCTTAACAGGGCTCCTCCCACGGGTGTGAGATGCTGAAGCACTTCGGATCGAAGTGCAGAGAGTTCATCCATGCATGAGGCTGTGTGATGATGAATATCCGTGTTAATCTCAATGGTGGAGGTGAAAAGTTCCTGTTTGATTCGTGGTGTTTCTGGGATCGAGCACAGCAATTCGGGCGCCAGAGGAACCTGGGCCCCTGATTCAGAATCAACTGTAATCCACTCCATCTCCACGCCCGTTGAGCCGAGCCCGGATGGCTTGAAAGGAAAATAGTTCGTCTGTTCATGTGGCATCATCGGCTATTATAGCGAATCTGCAGGGAAGGTGGGATCAAACTCCCGTTTCCTCCGGAATAGTTACCGGTGGCTTTTCCATGCATCCAGTGCCTGCTGCATACGATCTGCACGTTCGTGCTCGTCAAGTCTGTGCAGCACATCAATCAGCCGTTGCCGGGTTTCAGCCAGCGGCTCAATGGCAAGACTCATTTGATAACTTGCCGCAGCACTGTTGTAGGCCGCATCTTTTACCTGAATATCACCCAGAATACTGAGACACATCGCGCACTTCGGCTGTAGTTTGATTGCCCGGCTGGCGTGCTTTAGCGCCTCTTTACCTCTCTTCTGTTGTGCAAGAAACCGGGCATAACGAATATGGGCAAAGCCGTTAAGCGGATCCGCCTTCAGTGCCTGTCTGAACCATTTGTCAGCCGCATCAATATTCCCTGCCGTGGCATCCAGCTCACCCAGCAGATAGCGAGGCGTTGCTTCGCTCCTGAATCGTTTCGAAGCCCTTTGCAACAGTTCGTAAGCTTTAGCCTCTTTTCCATCAGCCATGTAGATGCCGGAGAGGTTGACGACCGTTGGCAGGTGCCAGCCATAGGCCATGTTTTTTTCGTACATCTCCAGTTCCAGATCGCCATGGCCGCTTTTCTTAAGCAGCAGAGCAAGATTGTATCGGGCCTCAAGATTTTTCGGTTTGGCCACCAGCACTGCCTCAAAACTACGCC
>JAIPJD010000101.1 GCA_021734365.1 Mariprofundaceae bacterium
ATCGGGTTTAGGGCAGACGAGGTGTTATGAAGTTTGATCGTTACTATATTTCAGCAGAGATCAAAAAAAATCTGGCACAGCTAGGCTTTAATCGGCCTACAGATATCCAGTTCAAGGCGATTCCTTCGATCCTCAATGATGAGGATGTGCTTGCCATTGCCCAGACAGGCACGGGCAAGACGGCGGCATTTGCGATCCCCGTGATCGATAAAATCCATCGCATGAAGAGCAGCAGCCGCTCTTATGGCATCAAGTGCATTGTCATGGTTCCAACCCGGGAGCTGGCATTGCAGATCGGTGAGGTGTTCAAGAGCCTCTCCAGGCATACCAAGGTGAAGACGTTCACACTGCATGGCGGTGTTGAGCAGGATGGCCAGATTTCCAGGCTTCAGGACGGTATTGATGTGCTGATTGCCACACCGGGGCGGATGTTTGATCTGATTAATCAGGAAGTGATCAGGTTAGGTGCTGTGAACACGCTGGTGCTGGATGAGGCCGACCATATGCTTGATCTGGGCTTTATCGAGGATATCAGGTATATCAAAAAAATGCTGACGCAGAGGCATCAGACGCTCTTCTTCTCGGCAACCCTGAACGATGGGATCAGAAAGCTTGCCTATTCGCAGGTGAAAAGTGCGGCCATTCGTATTCAGATATCGCCAAAAGATCCGGTTTCCAAAAATGTTTCACACTTTGTCAGCTATGTGGAGATGGATGATAAACGCTTCTTTCTGGAAAATTTCATCAGAGAGAATCCTGAAAGCAGAATTATTGTTTTCGTTCGTACAAGGGTGAGGGCAGAGCGTGTTGCCAGGGCGATGGAGCGGGCGGGGATCAATTCGCTGGCCATTCATGGCGAGAAAGATCAGCAGCAGCGCACGGAATCCATGCAGCAGTTCAGGGATGGTGTGTGCAACATCCTGATTGCGACCGATGTCAGTGCACGCGGCATTGATGTGCCGGATGTAAATTATGTGATCAATTATGATCTGCCGGAAAAGTGTGAAAACTATGTGCATCGTGTCGGCCGAACCGGGCGTGGCGTGAAACGTGGCACAGCCATCTCACTCTGCAGCCAGGAAGAGCGCGAACTGCTTACGGAGATTGAGGCATTTTTAAATAAGCCGATTGAGGTGATGAAGGCCGGCAAAACGGGCTATGCGCAGGCCGCTGAGGCTCCGGGAGTTGATGCGCCAGAAAAAGCGAAAGAGAGTCTGCGCGCACTGGTGGCTGAGCACGATGCATGGCTGAACAGGTCCGGTGCAAAGAAAAGAAAGCCGAAGAAGAGCAAAAAACAGAAACAGATAACAGGTAAACAGCCATGAGTGAGACCGATTACAGTAACGCGATGTTAACCGCCCATGAAGCGCGGGTGCTGGGGTGTCTGATGGAGAAACAGATGACCACGCCCGACTATTATCCACTCACACTGAATTCGCTGGTTACGGCCTGTAATCAGAAGAGCAGCCGTGTTCCGGTGATGAGTCTGAGCCCCGGTCAGGTGGGCGGCGTTGTTAATTCACTCAGGGGCAGGGGGCTGGTAACGGCCCGCATGGATGGCCGTGCGGACAAGTTCGAACAGCACCTTTCAAGAAAGCTGGCTCTTTCCACGAAAGAGCGGGCCATTATCTGTGTGCTGATGTTGCGCCGTGCACTTACCCTGAATGAAATTCGAATCAACACGGGCCGGATGGTAAGTTTTGATGAGACCGATGAGTTGCAGGGGATGATTCAGGGGCTGATGGAGCGGGATGTGCCGATTGTGGTGAAGTTGCCACGGGCTTCCGGCCAGCGGGAAGAGCGCTTTACACATCTTCTCTGTGGCAAGCCCAATATTGAAACAGCGGTAAATGGTACCGGTTATTCAAATGGTGGTGACAGAACTGCTGCCGGATCTGAGCAATCAAATCGAATCGCTCGACTGGAACGGGAGATAGATGGTCTGAAAAAAGATGTTACCCGGCTGCTGGAATTTGCAGGATTGAAGCAGGGTGAGTAGTTCACTTCCTGCCAGTTTTTATATGCCTGAATTACCCTGAATCATTACCCTGCAAGCGGTTATGATACTATCCACAACGCCTGTGTATGACATTGTGGATAACTTGCGGTGGAAGTACTGTTTTCAATACACCGACTGCCACACACCTTAGATGACTAAATATTAGGCATATTATTATTGGTAATAAAAACAATTAGTTAGAGTATATATCCTCTAGTAGTAATTTAACATTGATTGGGGTGACGTGAGAGCCCGCATTATGGCCGGCTGCGGTGGATAAAACTGATTATAGAGTGATATTGGCACAAACTCTGCCCCTTTTTCAGATACTTTTCCCGGTTTCGCATAAGCGCCTGATCCGGAGTGATTTATCTTTCATACCCTGCTGAATAACAGGGATAAACACCCAGGCCCGTTTACTGTATAATACGCTTCTGTCATGGAGTGGAGTACAATTGATTTATCTCCCGGTTTTGGTGAGGGTGATGAATCAACCGGTTAAGTTTAGCGTTGGTGAGAGAGATTAAATTATGGCTAAAAAATACAGTGATCAGCTCTCTCCGATTCTTATCGGACTGATGGGTTCAGGAAAAAGCAGTATAGGTAGACGCTTGGCGAAACATTTTGGAATCGGGCTGATCGATCTGGATGACTACATTGTCAGGAAGGCAGGGCAGAGCATCCCTGATATCTTTTCAGAGCGCGGAGAGGAGGGCTTTCGTGATATGGAGAGCCGGGCACTGCGTGAGGTGCTTGGCAAACCGGCGGTGATCGCCACAGGCGGCGGTGCGGTTCTGCGTGAAGAGAACCGGGAATTGTTAAAGTGCCATCCGCCGGTGATCTGGTTAAAGGCTTCCCCTGAATTTCTGGCAAATCGTATTGATGGTGACAGCAACCGGCCTCTGATTGCTGCCGGCGGAACGCTTAAGAAGCTGCAGCAGTTGGCGGAAATTCGTTATCCACTCTATGAGCGGTGCGCTGACTTCACCCTGCCGCGAGGTGATATGACAAAACGTGAAGCGTTACACTCGATTCTTCGGTTTCTTGCGGCGTGGCAGGCGGACAGGGGGGTGTAGCCTCATGTTAGCGGTGTGACATTCAACACAGCGGACAGTCCTTTTTGATTGAGGGTGAACGTTTTTCTGCATGATGCAGGTATGCGAGGGGTGATATGGCAAATATTATGACATTCAAGGAAGGTGACACCCTGATCGGCAGAGGGGACAGGGATAGCGTTGCCTATTTGATCAAATCAGGCTGGGTAGAGGTGCACCTTAAAAAGCAAAATGGCGAGATCGAGGTGTTTACACTTCAGGCGGGCGAAATTGTCGGAGAGCTTGGTCTTGCGGGGCTTTCCCATCAACGGACTGCTACAGTCACAGCGCTGACAGATGGCGAAGTTGAAGTGATTGATCAGGGAGCTTTGATTCGGCTGGTCAACGGGCCAGGAAGCCGCCTGACACCTCTGCTGGCGGCTCTGTTTTCCCGCTTACGAACCGCGCTGATAGAAGATGATCCTTACGACCTTGATGATACATTTGTCTCCTACGCCAAACTTGAAGGAGTGAATGCACCCGCCCGGCAGGCATTGTGCAATCAGCCTCGTATGGTGAGCCATCTGCCATGGGTTTTTGGTGCAATTCGCCCCCCGCAAAGCGTGACCGATCTCTTTCGTGAGCCCAAACGCATTGATGTAAAGCTGGCCGGATGCAGCAAGCTTGTTCGCGAGGAACATATTGTTATTGAAACTTCGAAGGAGGGTGGGTTGCAGTTGCGGGTGGTGGAGCACGGGGACTATTGCGAGCTGGATGATGAGCGTGTTGGCTATGGTAAAACGGATGCGATAGCCCCTCTGACAGTGGGAAAACATACACTGAGCCTGGGTGATCGAAACAATCCCTTTCTCTTCAGCCTGCAGGTGTTGATGTAGTTTTATTCACAGTCAGCAAATGTGCTAATCAGCAGTTTTACTTCGGAAAATTGTCTGCTTCACCTCCACAATATGGTCAGATTAAATTGTATTAAGCTCTCTGTGATATGTGCAGGATCGGCTGTTATGAGGTTCTTCAGGGTGAAAAGATATGGTTGAGACAGGCAGGCTGAACAGGCTGAAAGTGGTCAAGGAGGTCGATTTCGGACTCTACCTTGATGGTGGTTCACAGGGTGAAATTCTTCTTCCTGTACGTTACGTGCCCAAAAACTGCAGTGTCGGTGACGAGATCGAGGTGTTTATCTACCGCGATTCAGAAGACCGCATCATTGCCACCACGGAAAAGCCTTACGTGATGGTGGGTGAGTTCGCCTGCCTGAAGGTGGTCTCGACCTCCCATGCGGGCGCATTCCTTGATTGGGGGCTGCCGAAAGATCTGCTGGTACCGTTTTCCGAGCAGATTCACAAGATGGATGAGGGCAAGCGCTATGTGGTCGGTGTCTATCTTGATGACGCATCGGATCGCATTGCCGCCTCGGCCAGACTGGACGATATGCTCTACCGTGAATCGGAAGATGATTTCCAGCCCGGTGAGGCGGTTGATCTCTTTATCTCCAACAGAACCGATCTCGGCTATCAGGTGATCATCAATAACTCCCACTTTGGACTGCTGCACAAGCATGAGGTGGTGCGTCCGCTTAAGCGCGGCCGGAAGATCAGAGGCTTTATAAAGAGTATCCGGGAAGATGGAAAAATTGATGTGACGCTGCATATGAAGGGGCACGAGAAGATTGATGACGGTGTCGAAGTGGTGATGAAGGTGCTGCAGGCCGAGGGTGGCTTTGTCGGCTTGACGGACAAGAGCCCGCCTGCGCTGATTGATGCGATGTTCGGCATCAGTAAAGGGATGTTCAAGAAGGCGATCGGCTCGCTCTACAAAAGCAGGAAAATCACGCTTGAGAATGAGGGCATCCGCCTGAATGGTTTCCCGAAGGCAAATAACCGTTAATTCAGGCAGGCTCTGAAAAAGATCAGTTGTGATGCGACGGTGAATTGATACATTCCTGCCCGGGCCGGCTCCGGGTCATACCTTCTTATTCAGGATAGATAGCAGCATGTGGTTTAGAAACATTCATTTTTACCGTTTTGAAGAGCCGTTTACCATGACAGGCCAGAAGCTCAATGAGGCTCTGGAGTCCCGCAAGGCCCGCAATTGCGGGCAGATGGAAACTGCCTGTGAAGGGTGGGCCATGCCTTTGGGTCTGGACGGCCGGATGCTGGTGCATGAGACCGATGGCAAGCTGATGATCTGTCTGCGTCGCGAGGATAAGGTGCTGCCTGCCTCTCTGGTCCGCGAACAGGTGGAGGAGAAGGCGTTTAAGATCGAGCAGGAGGCGGGGCGTCCTGTCGGACGCAAGGAGCGTGCTGATATCAGGGATCAACTGATGCAGGAGCTGCTACCACGAGCGCTGGTGAAGTCGAGCTTCACTTATGCCTATATCGATCCGAAAAACAGCTGGCTGATCGTTAATGCTGCTTCAGCCAGAAAGGCTGAAGAGCTGATCGCATTGCTTCGAAAAACATTGGGAATGCTGAACGTGGTTCTGCCGCAAACCAATATTTCACCGGAATCGGCGATGACCCAGTGGCTGCTCAGTGCAGAGAGCCTTCCACAAGGCTTTGATGTTGAGGATGAAGTTGAACTTCGGGCAACTGGAGAATCGATCAGTGTGATTCGCTGCAAACATGTTGATCTGGCATCGAATGAGATCCGTGGCCATGTCGCTTCAGGCAAGCGTGTTCACCGTATGGCGATGAACTGGCAGGGGAGGCTCTCATTTGTACTGTATGACGATCTCTCTATCCGCCGTATCCGTTATGGCGATGAACTGGTAGATCAGGCCGATGCCGGTGGAGATGAGGCCACCCGGTTTGATGCCGACTTTGCCATCATGTCTGCTGAGATATCCGGATTTGTCCCGGCACTTCTGGCAGCTCTGAATTTGACCGAGGGTGAGTAGCAGACTTCCAAACTCCCTTAATCGGAAGTCAATGTCTCAGGTGCTATGGTGGTTGATGTTTCACCGTTGCTGAGCAGTACTTCTCCATCCTGAATCGTGTATTGCAACTGCATGCCTCTTTGAGCCATACCACCCATCGCCTGCACTGCCTCATCAGGGATCAGGATAATTGACAGGTTATCAAAGCGGGCGAACCTGTTTTTAACCTGCTCCCACCATGCCACGACACTGCGATGATTGTAGGCATAGACCAACACTTTTTCTGCCCGCCCACAGGCTTTGCGGATGCGTTTCTCATCCGGTTGGCCGAGGTCGATCCAGATTTCAATTTCATCGCTCAGGTTTTTCTGCCACAACTCCGGCTCATCTTCTGTGCTTAGCCCTTTGGAAAAACTCATGGCATCACTTGCATTCAGGGCAAAAGCCAGCAGGCGTATCATCATGCGCTCATCATTTTCGGACGGGTGACGGGCCAGAGTGAGGGCATGATTCCGGTAATAGTGCCTGTCCATGTCAGCAATCTGGAGCTCGGCCTTG
>JAIPJD010000102.1 GCA_021734365.1 Mariprofundaceae bacterium
AGAGTTTCAGTCGCTCAATCAGCATGCGGGTTGCCGCCCGCATGCCGTGCAGCCGTTCGCCCATCATCTGAACCGCCTCATCACATATATTCAGCTGGTGTTTGGCGAGCTCTTCGGTGAGCCACTGCCCGAAAGCGGCGGGTGCAGGAATATTGAATTCACACCGCACCAGATCAGGCTGTGCCTGCATTTTTTTGTGCAGCACCTTTTTCCAGGCAATGCCCGGTGCACATATAATAAGCCGGTTCTCTTCTCTGGCCTGACTCACCATCTTCAACAGATGATCGCCCTGTTTGGGGGTGGCACTCTCGGCATTACGAACCAGCGCATAACATATGGAGGGCCCGAAAAGACCCTGGTTGCGACTCTCGGTCTCTACCCTGGCCAGTTCGGAGCAATCAACCCGTAAACGGGTGACATCTGCATTGCCTGCCTGAAGCAGAGCCTCAGCCGCCTCGAAAATAGCATCGAAATCCTCTCCGAAGAGATAGAAGGCTGAAGCACTGCTCTCCAGCAGTTTTGCCGGTGAACACTTCACTGCTTCAGGCCACGAATCGAGATCACCAATCAGAAGCCGGAGCTCAAGCGGTTCCATGCACGTGCTGCCCACTGCTTTTGAAGGTCGCGTTGAATCCTGCTACGCGAGGCCTCAACGCCAACCGGGCCACCGGTTACATACACATCACCGGATTCGGAGATTGCCCCACTCTCCCAGAGCAGCTTGCCGGCCCGGTAAACCCGGATATTCCCGGAAATGGTCATCCGGTACTGGGTTGCTACACCTGATCTGTCATAGGCGCTCGGTACAAACTGTCTGGATGCCTGTTCAAGCCGGACATCCGCATGCACCTCTGCATCATGTGGCTTGTCTGCATCTACCAGTTCATAACCCTTATCGCCCTTTGTTGAAAAATAGCGTTTCAACTCAGGCATCAGTGTTGCCGCCGTTTCATTGGCAGCCTGCAGAGAGACCGTTTTCACATCCGCAGGAATCACGCCCGCATCACCGCCGTGGCCCACCAGATGATAACCGCAGGAGGCCAATACCAGCGCAAACATCACAGAGGCAGTAACGCTTCTTCCAATCCGTAACCAATCAGACATGAGGATTTTTGTTCGAGTGCAAGGAGCAGCAGCTTCGAGCAGCGCAGTGTATGCGCTTACTACATGAGCAGCACAGAAGCTGACGCAACACTGTAATCGGGAAAAAAGAGCGTGCCTCACTCCGGACGCACCACAATGTTTAGTAACCTTCCCGGCACAAGAATCACTTTCAGGATCTGCATCCCATCCAGCCATTTGGCAATGCCCGCATCAGCTTTGGCAGCTACCAATGCAGTCTCCTGATCCGCATCTTTTGCCACGATGATCTCTCCACGCCGCTTGCCCTGAATCTGAACGGCCAGCGTTATCTCATCCTGAATGAGAGCAGACTCATCCACAGCAGGCCAGTCGGCGACCACAGCCACCTTCTCCATACCCATACGCTCACCGAGTTCGCAGGCAAAGTGGGGCACAAACGGTGCCAGCATGGCAGCCAGTGCCTCCAGCCCTTCACGTACAACCGCTATGCCTTTCTCACCCTTCGGCTCAAAGGCAATCAGTGCATTGCTCATCTCCATCAGGGCAGCAATAGCGACATTAAAAGCAAAGCCATGTTCAAAGGCATGGGTCACACGCTGGATGGTGGAGTGAATGGTCAGGCGGAGAGCTTTAATGGCCGCGGCATCATCCTCACCGGCAGGATTGATGCTGGCGCTCTGCATTAGCCGCCAGACACGTTTCAGGAAACGGTTTGCACCCTCCACACCGGCATCAGACCACTCAAGATCTTTCTCCGGTGGTGCAGCAAACAGGGTAAACAGGCGAGCAGTATCCGCACCGTACTTCTCAATAATGGAATTCGGATCGACCGTGTTGCCCTTGGATTTACTCATCTTGGCACCATCTTTAAGCACCATACCCTGTGTCAGCAGGTTCTTGAACGGCTCATCACCACCCTCTTCAGATGTAAACAGTCCGGTATCACGCATCAGCTTGTGATAAAAGCGGGCATAGAGCAGATGCAGCACGGCATGCTCAACACCACCGACATACTGGTCCACCGGCGCCCACTGTTTCATCGCAGCAGCATCCACCATCGTACTGCTGTGTGGTGAGGTGTATCGATTCATATACCAGGATGACTCCATGAAGGTATCGAAGGTATCGGTCTCACGCCTGGCAGCCTTGCCACACCCGGGGCAATCGACATGCACAAACTCATCGCATTCGGTCAGTGGTGAAGCACCACCGGTCGGCTGCAGATGTTCGGGCAGGAGCACTGGCAGTTGCTCATCGGGCACCATCACAATCCCGCAATCATCACAGTAAATGGCGGGGATCGGTGCGCCCCAGTAACGCTGCCGGGAGACCAGCCAGTCACGCAGTCGATACTGAACCCGCTCTTCACCATTGCCTTCTCTCGCCAGATGCTCAGTGATGGCCGCCTTTGCACCATCCGAAGTCAGGCCATCGAACTGTGCAGAGTTGACCAGCACGCCTGCATCGACAAATGCGGCCTGCTGAACATCCCACTCACCCTGATTGTTCTCATCGAGGGGAGCAATCACCTGTTTGATCGGAATACCATACCTGTGGGCAAACTCGTGATCACGTTCATCATGGGCCGGCACACTCATCACCGCTCCGGTGCCGTAACTCATCAACACAAAGTTGGCGACCCAGATCGGAACGGATTCACCAGAGATCGGGTGAATAGCCTTAAATCCTGTATCCATTCCCCTCTTCTCCATCAGGGCCACATCGGCCTCTTTGGTGGAGATTTTGGAGCACTCTTCAAGAAATCCAGCTAATTCAGGGTTCGATTCAGCAGCACGTTTTGCCAGCGGATGCCCCGCTGCTACAGCCATATAAGTGACACCCATCAGGGTATCAGGACGGGTGGTGAAAATGTCTAAAACCTCATCACTGCCTTCAACACCGAAAGAGACTTCAGCACCGGTCGAGCGGCCGATCCAGTTGCGCTGCATGCCGATCACTTTTTCAGGCCAGCCTTTCAATCCATCAAGATCATTCAGAAGCTCTTCGGCATAGCCGGTAATCCTGATGAACCACTGTGCAAGGTTCTTACGTTCAACCGGGGTATCACAACGCCAGCATGCGCCTTCCACCACCTGCTCATTGGCAAGTACGGTATGGCAAGGCTGGCACCAGTTCACCTCCGCCTCCTTGCGGTAGGCCAGGCCCTTCTCAACCAGCCTGGTAAACATCCACTGCTCCCAGCGGTAATACTCCGGCTGGCAGGTGGCAAACTCCCGGCTCCAGTCGTAGGAGAGGCCGAGCTGCTTGAGCTGGCCACGCATCTGATTGATGTTGTGCCAGGTCCACTCAGCCGGCGGACGTTTGTGTTTGATTGCCGCATTCTCAGCCGGAAGGCCGAATGCATCCCAGCCAATCGGGTGCAGCACATTGAAGCCACGCATTCTTTTGTAACGGGCTATCACATCACCGAGGCAGTAGTTGCGCACATGGCCCATGTGCAGGTTGCCGGACGGATAAGGGAACATCTCCAGACAGTAGTAGGATTTACGGGAATCGGATGGCTCTTCACAAGCAAGATCAATCCCGGCTTCATTCCATATTGTCTGCCACTTTTTCTCAATTTCCTGCGGTTCGTAAAGCTCTGGCACCTGTAATCACTCCTGAAAAAACTGAAGTGCAAATGATGATGGGGATTGCCGTGAATGAAAAGGGGAAACCCTCCGTCAATCGGATGATCGGCATCCGTTACCGAATTTGCTTACATATCTGTTTGAGCAGCAACCGGGCCTGGTTGAGGGCTCACCGGACTTGCCACAACTTCAACAAGGCTCTACCTTACCATGATGCGCACTTTGGCCTTTATAGCTTTTTTTGCTTTACAGCTTTCCGTTTTCACATGCGGATTCGATATACACGTACATGCAATGGATGCTGGCGTGGGCCATGTGGCCGGGCATCTTCATGATGAGGACAGTACTCACGAACAGGGCTCGGAAGATCATGGATGCCATGTGCATGCAGCACATACATTCGCTGTGTTTGACGCGGAGTATGTTGAAAATGTACCGACACCCTCCAGCGGGCAACGTCATGCGCTGTCAGGGCCAATCCTGAAAAGCCTCTCTTTCTTAATAGAACACCCTCCAACACGTTTTCACAGCTGAGTTCCATCTCATAAACGTCTGAACAGGTCTGCCTGGCAGCTCTGCTTTTCTGTGCTGTGAGAAAAAGGTTCTCAGCTTCCCCTAACTTCTAAATTCAACTCACAGGGGGAAACTGTGCGAATACGTTTTACTATTGGTCTGCTGCTATGCATGTCACCGTGGCAGCTTGAGGCCACCACATTAAAAGAAGCAATGGAGAGGACCGGACAGTTACATCCGGAACTTAAAATATCCGGATTAAACATTGAAGCAGCTCAGGGTCAGTTCACTGAGCAAAGCTCCTATGCCTATAACCCTGAGATCTCACTGGAGCCTCAACGCCGTCACCTGAACGGTGGTGGAGTGGCCAACGATTACTATATAAGTCTTTCTCAGGGGATTGAGCTGGGCGGGAAACGTTACTATCGCCAGCGATCTGCTCAGGAAGTGCTTAACAGGGTGAATGCTGAAAACAGACTGACCCACCAGCAATTAGGTATTGGGACAGCCAGAGCATTTGTAGCGCTTTTCTTTTCAAAACAGATGTTCGACTTGCGTAGAAAACAGAGTGTCATGCTCAGGCAGCTTAGTTTGGCGATTAATCGTCAAATGGAAGTGGGCGAATCAAATCAGCTGGATCTTAACCTTGCACGTGCTGCATTCACATCTGCACTGAGTGCCGAGATGGAAGCAAAGCACTCTTTCACCCTGAGTCAGGCACAATATCAGATGGCCATTGGCAGCTCTGACGGAGAAGAGCCGGGAAGTCTTGAATTGCCCAGGCTCTCTGTGGACTGGAAATTGCCTGAAGATGCATTTGATATTGCGCTCCGATCCAGGCCTGATTTCACAGCCCGTCGTTCGAGCGTGAAACAATTCAGGGCAAATGCCGAACTTGCCGGTGCCGGGCGTATTCCTGACCCGACGCTGAGCGTTATGACAGGTCGGGAAGCAGGTGAGCAGCTTGTTAAAGTGGGTATCAGCTTTCCAATTCCCCTTTTTAACAGTCATCAAGGCTCCTACAAAAGTGCATTGGCTGAGGCCTCACAAATAGAGAGCCGGCTTGCATGGTCAGAAAAGAAACTGCGCATGGAAGTTCAGGCTGCGCTCTATAATCACAACAGCGCGAT
Source organism: Mariprofundaceae bacterium (assembly GCA_021734365.1). Classification (GTDB taxonomy): domain Bacteria; phylum Pseudomonadota; class Zetaproteobacteria; order Mariprofundales; family Mariprofundaceae; genus WSZY01. The sequence continues at coordinate 5,318 of JAIPJD010000102.1, forward strand.
GCAGACCGTTGCCAGTGCATACCAGAGGGAAGGATCAGGAGTATCTCCCGATAGTATCAGATTGGCACAAATCGCATTTAATGCGGGTGAAATGGATCTGGAAAGGCTTGTTATTCACACCAATCAGGCACTTGAGGCCCAACTGACATCTATGGAAATCATAAAACAGGGTTGGCTTGCCCGCATTCGATTGGCGGAAGTTCTCGGCCACCCTGAATACATCCTTGAAGGAATCCAATAATGAAAACAATCATTGTATCGATATTTACCCTGACACTGTTGGCAGGGTCTCCCGTACTTGCGGAAGAGCACGGGCACAATCATGAAAAGGCCGGGTATGCTGATGCATCCCCTGCTGCGCATGAAGAGGGAGGTGTTATCAAACTAACGGCTGCGCAGATCAAACAGGCTGGCATTGAAACCGAAGTTATTAACCATCGGCCTGGGCTGCAGATTCTTAATGCACCCGGAACCGTGGCTTTTAATGCTTATAAATCAGCTGACATCACCTCGCTGGTCGATGGCGCCATTTATGCTCGTCATGCGCGACTGGGTGATGAAGTTCAAAAAGGGCAACAGCTTGTGACACTCACCAGTCCGGCTCTGGCACGGGCCGAGGCTGAGTATCTGAGAGCTGAAGCTGAGCATCGCAAAAGTAAACTTGATCTGGATCGGCTGGGAGGTCTGGCGAAAGAGAAAATTATTTCCCAATCCCGGTTTCAGCAGGCATCCACTGTTCATCAGGCTGCTCACGCGAATCTTGCAGCTTCCAGAGCCTCATTGGCTTCATACGGATTATCAGAAAAGAGAATCGACAGCCTGATCAATATAAAACAGTACGGGCAGTTAACGCTTCATGCGCCAGACTCCGGAACCGTCATGGCCGATAATTTTCGTATCGGACAGCATATTGCTGCCGGAACACGTCTTATGTTGATTGCGGATGAGTCAACAGTCTGGGTCGAGGTAAAGCTGCCTCAGTCACAGATGGCGGGTATAAAGACAGGGCGGTCAGCTGTAGTGGCAATAAAAGGTAACGGAACGCACTACCCGGCCAGGGTTGTCAGTATTCATCACCAGCTTG
>JAIPJD010000103.1 GCA_021734365.1 Mariprofundaceae bacterium
GGCCACATCTTCTCTGCCCTGATCCGAGAGCGGGCGCTCTGCATCCTCATGCGTCTCTTTTGCCAGACCGTGCTGTACCAGATAAATGCGCATACATCCCTCCTCCAGTCACCCTGCCCTGTACAAGGGTGACGTTGGCAACAGATTAAGCCAGAATCACCCCCTGACTCAAGTAATGCCTGGCAAGGAGCGACCATGGTTCGCATCAAAACATCGGAAGAGATTGAAGCCATGAGGCCCGCCTGCCAGCTGGCTGCCAATACTCTGGTAATGATCGAAGCGTATATCCGCCCCGGTATCAGCACTGATGAGATCAATACCATCGTCCACGACTATACCATTAAACATGGCGCCACCCCTGCGCCGCTGAACTACCGGGGCTTTCCCAAATCGGTCTGTACCTCGGTTAATCATGTGGTTTGCCACGGCATACCCGGCCCGAAAAAACTGAACAGCGGGGATATCATCAATGTCGATGTTACCTCGATTTTAAATGGCTGGCATGGAGATACGAGTAAAACATTTTTTGTCGGCGAGCCCCGGCCCAGAGCCAGAAAAGTGACAGAAGTCTCCCGTAAAGCGCTGGAGATCGGTATCGCTGCCGCCAGACCCGGTGCAACACTGGGGGACATCGGCCATGCAATTCAGAGCTATGTCGAGGCAGAAAAGTGTTCCGTTGTGCGTGAATATTGTGGTCACGGTATCGGCCGTGAATTTCATGAGGAGCCGCAGGTTTTACACTACGGCAACCCCGGCGAAGGCATGGAGCTGAAGGCCGGCATGGTATTCACCATTGAACCGATGGTGAATATTGGCAAGGCAGCGGTAAAGCTTCTCGGTGACGGCTGGACTGTAGTCACCCGGGATAAGGCCCTCTCCGCACAGTTTGAACACACCATCGCCCTGCATGAAGGCGGTGCGGAGATTCTCACCTCTGCAACTGTTTAGGGAGTTTTTTGGTCAGGCCTTTTCACCTTTTTTTATCACTCTGAAACGACGGACAGCAGCACCCCTGTTTTTCAGGGCAATCTCTCCGATATGCTCCATGGGAACGTGATCCTTGCAGATTTTGTATGTCTCCTCACCGACGATAATCTCCTGATTGGAAGCAAGCTGTTCAAATCTTGCCGCAACATTCACTGTATCACCGATTGCCGTGTAGTCCTTTCTGTTTTCCGATCCGACATTTCCGATTACGACTCGGCCGGTATTAATGCCAATGCCCACCTCCAGCATTGAATATTTACTGCCTCTGAAGGACTTCATCTCCTCCAGTGTATCAACCATATGTATTGCAGCCTGAACCGCCCGCAAAGCAGCAGGCTCTGCGCGGACTGCTTGCTCGCCATCGGTTGTATCACGGAATACAGCCATCAGTTCATCCCCGACAAACTTATCAAGCACACCGCCATATTTAAAAATAACAGGCACCATTTTGTTAAAGTAGTTGTTGAGCATGGAGATCACTTCCTCCGGCTCCATATGTTCTGATACTGCCGTAAAGCCCCTGATATCAGCAAAAAGAATGGTTGCTGTGCACTCCACATTTTCAAAGGCCGACTTATCCTTACGGATCAGTTCATCGACCACGTTTGTACCAACATACCTGCTGAGGTTGGCTCTGATCAGCAACTCCTCTCTGGATCTCTTTTCCAGAGTTTCAAGCTCACTCATATAGGCGAGCATTTTTGCTGTAACATCCTTGGCGCGTTTTTTGTGTCGCTCCTGCTCCCCTATAATGGCATTGAACCCACGCGTCAGCATATCAATCTCTCTAAGGTCATTATCTTCCACCACCAGTGTATGGGTTGCGCCATCATGAATGGCGAATGCAATTCTATCCGACAGATACCTTAAGCGTGTTGAAAAAAGTTCAATCATCAGAGCGCCGAGCAGGATCAGAATCAGCGTCAGGGCGAGGATGTTGATAATGATATAGGTGACATGAACTTTAAGTTCAAGAATCAGATAGACTCCTATCAGATAAGGCAACAGGCAGGCAAGCCCGTAGAGCGTCCAGGCAACCCTGTAGAAGCTCTGACGCTGTTTTGGCTTCGTTGGCAGTAGTTTGGTGTCCATTTATCTCAGTCACTTTCACCATTAAACTGATCAAAAACGAGCAGGTCGTTCATGCATAGTCCGACAGTTGTCTCCCCTTCATCCAGTTCACCCATCCAGACTACTTTGCCTACGCCCTTTATCTCGGCATTCAGCGAATCACCACCCGGAAGGTGAATGGTCAGGTCAACCGTGTCTCCAATCGAATAGAGCTCCGGTCGGGTCGTGACAAAGCGTGTCCCGCCGCCCGAAATATCCTGTAGAACAACTGCCTCACTGTGACTGGCGGCCATGTCATTCAACAATTCCACATCAGCCTTAAGCGATACGCTGTAGCGTTCAAATTCTCTTTTACTTTCATGATCAATAGGCATAGGCACTCCTCACTTGTTGGAATATAGCCGATCAACAGGAGGTTGCCTAATCACGGCAAGAAACTCCGCTCTGCCAATCTTCCTGGCGCCAAGCCTCTCAAGGTGTGCGGTGTGAAACTGGCAGTCGATCAGCTTCCACTGCTCCTGCCTTGCTCGCTCAACCAGTCTGGCCAGTGCCATCTTTGAGCCATCTGTCTGCTTGCTGAACATCGATTCGGCAAAAAAGACCCGGTTTAACAGCACACCATAGATGCCGCCAACCAGTTCATCTCCCTCCCACACCTCAACGGAATGGCCATATCCCAGCTCATGCAATCTCCCGTATGCACTGATCATCTCAGGGATAATCCATGTGCCTGACTCGCCCTCCCGGGGAATCCCGGCACAGATTTGAATCACGTCATCAAACGCCTCATCCCATGAAAAGCGGTATTGCGGCTGGTTCAGCCTCCTTTGCAACCGCCGACTGATATGAAAATCATCAGGGAAGAGCACCATGCGTGGATCGGGCGACCACCAGAGCACCGGGTCGCCTTCGCTGAACCATGGGAAGATACCCCTGCTGTAGGCGGCCAGAAGCGTCTCCGGCTCAAGGTTGCCGCCTGCTGCCAGCAACCCCTCTTCATTCGCCAGTGACGGATCGGGAAACTCAATCATTCCCTTAAACTGCACGGTTTTACATATTTGTCATTATCCCGGAACAGGCCTACATTCAGGCAATCAGGAGGAAAATTGAAAACAGAGCCCGCTAACAACCGATTGCAGCGCACAGCAACAAGTTTCTCTCTCCCTGGTATCTCTATGAGTATAACTGTTGGAAAATATTCAATTGCTTGCCGTGTAATATGCAGTGCCCTGGTTTTATGGCCTCTGGCTTATCGGGCATTCGTCGAGGATGGAAGCGCGGTCGAGTTCCTCGTTTTGATATTGCTTGCTACGCTGGCAGGAATCGTCCTTCTCCTAAATTCGATATACTGCCTCATCCGCTACCGCACGTGGGTATCTGCAGGTATTAGCCTCATTTTTATTGCCGTGAGTTCAGTCGGATTTGCTGTGGCATGGCACTTTTTACCACAGTTCAGAATGTAGGATTGAGAGGCGTTTCGACCTGACCACACACTCAGGATTCAGTAACCTGTTTTTTCAGTAAACCTGATTGCAGCCTTCTTTAACAGCGATGATGCCTGTAACATGGCTTCTTCACTCTCCATTCCATCCGGCTTAGCAGAGATGACCAGATCAAAACATGCTTCAAGAGCCGGGCAGGCACTATGTTCCACACTGCCCGACAGCAGGGCTGTCTTTACGTTCGCCTCCCGTGCGGCCAGGGCAATCTTAAAAGGAAGTTTACCCTGCAGTGTCTGGGCATCCGAACACCCCTCTCCTGTGATGACCCAATCGGTATCTGCCAGTGCTTTGTAAAACCCTGTTTTTTCCATGACGTAACCGGCACCGGAAACCACCTTGCCACCAAGCAGCAGCAGGGCAAAACCAAGGCCGCCCGCCGCCCCTGCCCCCTCTTTTAAACGAGGATCAAAACCGAATATACCGGCACACCGATCTGCAAAAGCTGAGATCGCATGATCAACCTGCTCAACATCGCTGGCCTGAACCCCCTTTTGAGGCCCGTAGACGGCCGTAGCGCCGTTTTTCCCGCACAATGGCGACCCGACATCGCTTAAAATCGTCAAGCGGCTCTCAGCCAGCCCTGGATCAAGGCCTGTTATATCGACACGGGTCAGGGTTAGAAGTCCTGCAAGATTCGGTTCAACCGGCATGCCCTGTTCATCAAATGCCTGTATGCCGAGCGCCATCAGCATGCCAAGGCCGCAATCGTTGGTGGCTGAGCCCCCAAGACCAATGACGAACTCTCGTTTCCCGGCCTCGAGACCTTTGAGGATGGCATCCCCAAGGGGAGCCGAACCCCGCTTCATCACATCCAGCGAACACATCTCCGGAAGATTCAGCCCGATCAGTTGTGCCGACTCAATCAGGCAGACATGGCCCGGCATGTATGGTTCAAGAATGGAACGGGTTCCTTCACCCCCATCGGCAAGTGGGCATTGGATGATCTCTGCTTCGGGGAGCTGTCTGGAAAGGGCCTCAGTGATAATCCGCGATACCTGCCGAGAGTTCATCGAACCCTTAAACGAATCAGGCGCAATCAGGATATGTAGTTGAGGCGATCTGTTTGCCATGTTCAACACCTCGTCTATATTAGTACGGCTATGGAGAAAATCTATCTAGAGACTTTCAGGCAACCAGTTTATACACCATTTTCGGTGTATGTTATGTGTAATCATCAGAGCCATTCATTAGATGCCGGTCGACAAGGTCTCTTGTTAAATAGATATTATCAATCATGCCAATATAAACGATCAATTTTACTAATTAATCAGTCCGGTAAATACTGTTCATGCAGGCCTAACAAGGTCGGAACCGAAAGGAGATAAGCCAATGTCAGAAAAGAGATGCCCAGTGATGCACGGCGCTGCCACAGAGAGCAGCCAGTCGAACATGGAATGGTGGCCCAAAGCCCTGAACCTCGACATTCTGCATCAACACGACAGCAAGACCAATCCGATGGAAGAGGGTTTCAACTATCGCGAAGAAATCAGGAATCTCGATGTTGCCGCGCTTAAGAAAGATCTGACTGCACTGATGACCGACAGTCAGCCATGGTGGCCGGCAGACTGGGGTCACTATGGCGGCCTTATGATCCGTATGTCCTGGCACGCGGCCGGGACCTATCGCACCGCGGACGGCCGCGGTGGTGCCGGCACCGGCAACCAGCGCTTTGCGCCGATCAACTCCTGGCCGGACAACGCGAACCTGGACAAGGCCCGTCGCCTGCTCTGGCCGATCAAGAAAAAATACGGCAACAAGCTCAGCTGGGCCGATCTGATCGCCTACGCCGGCACCATCGCTTATGAATCCATGGGCCTGAAGACCTTCGGCTTTGGCTTCGGCCGCGAGGATATCTGGCATCCGGAAAAAGACACCTACTGGGGCTCTGAAAAGGAGTGGCTCGGCAAGGAGCGCTATACGAACGCTAACGACGAGGCCTCACTTGAGAACCCGCTCGCAGCGGTGCAGATGGGCCTGATCTACGTCAACCCGGAAGGTGTAGACGGCAAGCCTGATCCACTGAAGACGGCCGAGGCCGTGCGCGTGACCTTTGCCCGCATGGCGATGAACGACGAGGAGACCGTCGCCCTGACCGCTGGCGGCCATACCGTTGGAAAAGCCCATGGTCATGGTGATGCGGCGTTGATCGGCCCGGAACCCGAAGCCGCCGAGGTTGAAGAACAGGGCCTGGGCTGGATGGTCAAGAACAAGCGCGGCATTGGTCGCGACACCGTAACCAGCGGCCTCGAAGGCGCATGGACGACCCACCCCACCCAGTGGGACAACGGCTATTTCCACCTGCTGCTCAACTATGAGTGGGAAATCAAGTCAAGCCCCGCGGGCGCCCGGCAGTGGGAACCCATCAACATCAGGGAAGAAGACATGCCGGTTGATGTCGAGGATCCTTCAATCCGCCACAATCCGATCATGACCGATGCTGATATGGCCATGAGGATGGACCCTGAGTACCGGAAGATCTCCGAGCGTTTCTACAAGGATCCTGAATACTTCTCCGAAGTCTTTGCCCGGGCATGGTTCAAACTGACGCACCGTGACATGGGGCCGAAGGCACGCTACATCGGCCCTGATGTACCTCAGGAAGACCTGATCTGGCAAGATCCGGTTCCCTCCGGCCCTGGTGATTACGATGTCACTGCCGTGAAGGCCGGGATTGCCGCCAGCGGTCTGAGCATCAGCGAGATGGTTAACACCGCCTGGGACAGTGCCAGAACCTTTCGTAGTTCAGATATGCGGGGCGGCGCCAACGGTGCACGCATTCGTCTGGCACCTCAAAAGGAGTGGGAAG
>JAIPJD010000104.1 GCA_021734365.1 Mariprofundaceae bacterium
AAACTCATGGCATCACTTGCATTCAGGGCAAAAGCCAGCAGGCGTATCATCATGCGCTCATCATTTTCGGACGCGTGACGGGCCAGAGTGAGGGCATGATTCCGGTAATAGTGCCTGTCCATGTCAGCAATCTGGAGCTCGGCCTTGAAAATGGTGGATTTAATAGCCATAAGCGCTTCTATGACAGAAGGGTAGATGTTGCAAGACTAGGGTTCCCGGCAAGGCTCAGGTGAAGCTGTGGAGCTGCGGGGAAATACGAACAGAGATTTTTGTAACCCCTCGAAATAGTATGAACTATACTACACAAATATTGAGGTGGTTTTTATCTTGATTCACGGGAGCGTTCATTGACCTGGCAGATTTTCACCGGCCTTGCTGGCGGTATCGGGCTTTTCCTGCTTGGCATGCAGATGATGACCGATGGATTGAAGCTGTCGGCAGGTAATTCACTGCGTACCATCCTGAAGCGTTCTACCAAAACACCACTGCGGGGCATTCTATCCGGCGCTCTGATTACCGCCATGGTACAGGCATCCGGTGCAGTGACTGTAGCCATCATCGGCTTTGTAAATGCAGGCCTTTTAAGTCTCAATCAAGCGCTGCGCGTGGCCTATGGCAGTAATCTTGGAACAACCATGACCGGTTGGCTGGTGGCCATCATCGGTTTTGGTTTTGATATCAAGATATTTGCACTGCCGGCCATATGTATCGGCATGTTGTTGACACTGTTTGCCAAACAGGGGCGTTATCCTGCGGTCGGTAAAGCGATTGCCGGGTTCGGTCTCTTTTTCCTGGGCATTGATCTGATGAAATCAGGTTTTACAGGCCTTGAGAGCCTGATTGTATTTGATGCATTGCAGGATGGAGGAATTACAGGCCTGCTGGTGTTTGTCGGTGTTGGCTTTTTGATGACGCTGATCATGCAGTCTTCCAGTGCTGCCATTGCTATTACGCTCACAGCAGCAGCCGGTGGCGTCATCGCCCTGCCTGCCGCAGCCTGCATGGTAATCGGTGCCAATGCCGGCACAACTTCAACGGCTGTGCTGGTAGCCATTGGAGCCACGCCCAATGCCCGCCGTGTGGCAGCGGGGCACGTGATTTTCAATGTAGTAACCGCTGTTGCCGCGCTACTGGTTCTACCACTGATCCTGATGGCCATTGAGTTCTTTCAGCAACATACGGGCATGGCAGGTGGACCGGCTACGTTTCTGGCACTGTTCCATACGATTTTTAATCTGCTGGGCATTGCCCTGATGCTGCCTGTTACCGGTAAACTGGTGGTTTTTCTAAAGCAGCGCTTCAGGGCTGCGGAGGAGGATGAAGCACGCCCGAAATACCTGGACAAAACGCTGCTTGGCACCCCTTCACTGGCTCATGAAGCCCTGATCAAGGAGATTGAGCGTATTCAGAAGATATCCATTCGTATGGCAGAGGATGCGATCAATACCGAGGCGAGCCTGAGCCCCCGGCTGGCAAGCGACCGCTTTGTTATGGACAGGCTGATTGATGCGGTGGCTGATTTTACCTCCGACCTCCGTCGCTCAGACCTTCCGGAGCAGGTGGCGGAGGCACTGCCACTCTCCATGGCTGCCGCCCGTTATTTCTCCGATGTCGCTGATCTGGCACAGGAAATTGATATAAAGCAGAGCAAAAAGGTTTCCACGATCTCCGGGGATATCGACGAGGTGCTGGTGGAGAATCGTCGTCTGGCGATATCGGTTCTGGAGAGCATTCAGCAGCGGGGAAGAAATGAGGAGACGCTGATTCAGGAGGCTGCAACACTGGATGGTCTGGAGCGAAGCTATGAACTGGTGAAGGCAAAACTGCTCAGGGCCGGCACAACCGGAAAGCTTGCCGTTCGGCATATGCTCGCACTGATTGAGCTGATGAAAAATATTGAGCGTTTGGTTAACTACAGCGTGAAGGGTCAGAACACACTCTACAGCTTTTCCCAATCGGTTGATGTCGTTGAAGAGGAGCCTTCGAAGGATGAGGATTCAGAAGCTGAGACCATGGCTGGAGAGGGGAGTGCGGGTGAAGCTGAAGTTGAAGAACCGGCCGTCACAGAGTCAGAAGTGGAGGCGGGCAAAAAAGATTCTTAAGAAGGCTATTTAAACAGACTATCAAACTCTGCTTCATCTTCACTCTTCCCAATATTATTCGTTTCGACCTCTTTTGCCTGTCGTTGTGGCAGAGCGTTGTTCATTGTTCCATCCAGTTCAAAATTTGATATTTTGGACATATCTGTGTCCGTAAACTCTACCTTGGCGGTTTTTCCGGGGATCATTTTCCGCACCGGTCTTGACTGCAGTGGTGCAATACCTGAGAGCCGTCTGTAAATATCGGATATTGATTTGGCTCTGGCTACCAGCAGCTCCGGGTCGGTCGGTTTACTGATGTAGCCATCAGCACCGCCTTCCAGAGCCGACATCTCACTGAGGTTACCAGTCAGCAGGATGGTTCCAACACTGTTAAGCGAGGGGTGCTGGCGAATGGATTCGATGAACTCCTGCCCTGTCTGCTCGGGCATCTCCTGATCGGTAATGACAAGGTGATACTGCTTCTGTTGAAGCATCTCCAGTGCTTTGCTGGCGGTTCCTGCTGTGTCAACCCTGAAGTAACCGGACATTTCGAGAATATGGCGGGTAAGATCCCGTGTAACCTGTGAGTCATCTACCAGCAGAATGGGAGACTCTACGTTCCCCTTTTCCTGTTCAGCTACAGGGGCCGAAGAGGAATCTGCCGGCTTCTCCTCCTCTTTGACGGCCACAGGTTTCTCTGCAGCCGGGATGATCATGTCAGAGAATGTGATGGAACTGTGGTCCTCTTTGGCAGGGGGCTTGATTGCTTCTGCTGACGGGAGTGAGACGGAGGGGCGACTCTCTTCGGCAGAGGGTTTGATCGCTTCTGCTGACGGGAGCGAGACGGAGGGCCCCGCAGGTTCTGCTTTTATATTGCCTGCAGCCGCCTTTGGTTCGGGGATAAATGCATCTTTCCGCATCGGCATAATGCGCCCGTATTTCATTCTGCTCCTGATTTCGAAAGGTTCATCGCAAGGCAGCGTAGCAAGCACCTCTTCCAGTGATGTGATGCCGTCAATGGCCCGGTTAATACCCTGCTCAAACAGGGTCAGCATTCCCTGGTATCGTGCCGCTTCAACAATCTCCGGACCTGATGCCCCCTGATTGACCAGCAGTTCGAGCTTTTCATTGAATGGAAGCAGTTCGGCCAGCAGCATGGTGCCCTGATAGCCTGTTTGGTTGCATGTATCGCATCCCCTGCTGCTGCGGAACGGGAGTGATTTTGGAACCTTCCACTGCTCAATGGTGGCCGGATGCAGTGTTGCCGTCGTTTTGCATGATGGGCAGAGCTTGCGGATAATCCGCTGGTTGTAGATCAGCTTCATCGATGGAGCAAGTCTGGAGCGGGATATCTCTGAGCAGAGCAGCCTGGAGAGAGCCTCCTTAATACCGGCAGCAGACAGACAGAGAAGCACCAGACAACCTTTGCTGGCGGCCTCCACCGCAACAGGAAGAACCTCCTTGTCCGCCTCATCAATAATGACAATATCCACCTTGCGCGAGAGCAGTGAATTCAGGATGGCGGACTTGGACGGGCCTCCGGGTTTGATCTGAAGCTGCTGAATACCGCTGATCTTCTGCCTGACAATATCCTCAATCGTGAAGGTGTGTACGTTCAGGGTGGCAGCATAGCGGACGAAAGCCTGGAGTGTGGTGGATTTTCCGCTACCGGCATCGCCGGTTATCAGGAAGATACCCGGGCCTTTGAAGGCCGTTTTAATCTGTTCAATTGTCGGATCCTGCAGTCCAAGGTTTTCGAGTGTGAGATTGTCGAGGCGCGCATCAATGATATAGACAGAAACCCGCTCCCCGTTGGGGGTGGGGGTAATCCTGTAGATAAGCGTGTACTCCTGGCCATGAAATTTAATATGGCGCCGACTGCGTTGATCCATACCGGTTTGTGAGGTGTTCATCTGTGCCAGTTCCATCACAGCGGTGACAATCGCTTTATGGTTGGAGGTGGAGAGCTTGCAGAGGTCATAGCTGCCGCCATCAATCATCAGACTGATCTGTGACTCATCCTGCTGTGGTTCGATATAGAGTGCGGAAGCACCGGAGGCGAGTGCTTTTGAAATGATCTGGGAGGCAAACTTCTTTGCCGCTACACTTTTATCGGCTGTCTCGGCCTGTTCGCTTCCCAGCGCTGTCTGCTTCAGTGCTATGGTGTCCATAAGCGATTCACTCTCCGCAGGTCTTTCGATTCCCTGCCTGAAGAAACGGTAAAAATTCCGCTCAAAATCATCCTTGCTGATAAAGACGGGCTGAATTGATTTCCGGTAGATCGCTCTGATCGCATCGACAAGGTTAAGGTCGATCGGGTCAACCATACCAACCACAACCTGACTCCCCTGCTCGGAGATCGGAAGGAAGTAAAGTTTTCTGGCCTGTTCGGCTTTGCAGAGCTTCATCAGCTTCGGTGGCGGTGTCACCTTATTCAATGAGATCAGGGGAATTTTATAGTATTGTGCCAGGATTTTGGTGACTGTGCAGGAGGCTTCGGCAGTGCGGGTTGCCAGCAAATTGATCAGGATAGAGCTGTTACTTTTCCGGCCCTCCTGTTTAGCAAACTGAATATCAAGGAATGAGACAGCTCCGGACTGAATCAGTTCCTGCTCAACTTCAACGTGCATTTGCTCTATCCATAGCTGCGAGAGTAGCTTTTGCCCGCTGCTAAATAAAGGGATTTTATGATATATCCTGCATGTCTGGCGGCCGGGAATCTCTTCGGATTTGATCATCTGCATGGTGTTATTGGCGCTGGTTTTACATTACAATTAGCATCAGCTTTGAATGATCCGGTTACCAGGAGTGTGAGGTCGATGGGATATTTTTTCCGCAACAGGCTATAACATGGCTGTTTATGCAGTTGGTGATATTCAGGGGTGTTATAAGCCCTTAAAAAAGTTACTGAAAAAAGTCGCTTTTGACCCCGCCAGAGATCAGCTCTGGTGTGTCGGAGATCTGATTAACCGCGGTCCGGAGTCGCTCAAGGTACTCCACTATCTTAAATCGCTTGGTGGTGCCTGTATTGCTGTCATGGGGAACCATGATCTGCATCTTCTCGAACAGGCCGCCGGTGCCGGACGCTCTTCTGAGCGGGACACCTTTGATGACGTGCTGCGGGCACCTGACAGGGATGAACTGATCGAATGGTTAAGGCACAGGCCACTGCTGCACCATGATGAAAATTTGAACTGGTGCATGGTCCATGCCGGGCTGCACCCGGCATGGACACTGGAAAAAGCAAAGCGACGAGCAGGGAAAATTGAGAGAAAATTACAGGGAGACAACTGGAAGAAATTTTGCCTGAAGCTCAGTAACACCAGATTTCCTGCAACTGAACCTCCGAAAGGAAAATCCAGACGTACTTTTTTTGCTCTGGCTGTTTTGACATATGCCCGTTATTGCACCTGGACAGGAAGTTTTAACTGGGGGGCAGTCTCCATTAAACCTGCATCCTCGAGACAGAGACCCTGGTTTGCTCATAAGCAACTTGCATGGAAGAAGAGCTGCCGTGTGGTCTATGGCCACTGGGCTGCCAAAGGGCTGGTTGCGAATCAGGATCATGTTCTGGGGCTCGATTCAGGCTGTGTGTGGGGTGGTCGATTGACGCTGGCAAGACTGGACTGCGAAACACCCGAAATTACCTCTGTTAAGTGCAAGGCGTGCCAGCTGATTGGTTAAACTCTCCTTTAAGTATTGGTCTTTTCCTGCACAATAGCCGCCCCTATTAGCAAATCCGGAGATTGATAATGTTTTCCCTCTACTATAAGCATGCCGCTGGCGTGAAAGATGATGTCCTGTCAGGCCTGACGGTAGCACTGGCACTGGTGCCCGAGGCTGTCGCTTTTGCATTTGTGGCAGGCGTGGACCCGCTGGTGGGGCTTTATGCTGCGTTCATGGTGGGCCTGGTCACATCGTTGATTGGCGGCCGGCCTGGTATGATTTCCGGCGCAACCGGGGCGTTGGCTGTGGTGATGGTAGCACTGGTTGCCGATCATGGCGTTGAATATCTGTTTGCGACAGTAGTACTGATGGGAATGCTTCAGGTGGGCTTCGGCCTGCTTAAACTGGGCAAGTTCATCCGTATGGTTCCATATCCGGTGATGCTTGGCTTTGTGAATGGTCTGGCGATTGTGATTTTTCTGGCCCAGTTGCCCCAGTTTAAGGTGAAAGATGAGAATGGTGTATTGCAGTGGATGCAGGGGGATCAGTTGATCCTGATGCTTGGC
>JAIPJD010000105.1 GCA_021734365.1 Mariprofundaceae bacterium
CAGTTGATCCTGATGCTTGGCCTTGTGGTGGCTACCATGGCGATCATGCACTTCCTGCCGAAGCTGACCCGGGCAGTACCGGCAGGCCTGGTGGCGATTGTCGGTATTTCCGTGGTGGTTATTCTGGGTGGGCTTGACACCAGAACCGTTGGCGATATCGCCGGTATCGGTGGTGGATTTCCGCCGTTCCATGTTGCTGATGTGCCGATGAATTTTGAAACGCTCTACATCATCTTTCCGTATGCCGTGATTCTGGCCGCGATTGGCCTGATCGAATCTCTTCTGACCATGACTGTGATTGATGAGATGACCGATACACGCGGGCATGGAAACTGTGTCTGCATCGGGCAGGGCAGTGCTAATGTGGTAACCGGATTTTTTGGCGGCATGGGTGGCTGTGCCATGATTGGCCAGAGCATGATTAATATCTCATCCGGTGGCCTGCGAAATCTTTCCGGTATTGCAGCCGCACTGTTTCTTCTAAGTTTTATCCTCTTTGCGTCACCATTGATTGAGATGATCCCCGTGGCAGCACTGGTGGGCATTATGTTTATGGTCGTGCTTGGTACTTTTGAGTGGGGCAGTTTTAACCTGCTGAACAAGATTCCGCGTGAGGACTCCTTTGTTGGCATTCTGGTGGCTGTGGTGACTGTATTTACCGACCTTGCCATTGCTGTGGTCGTGGGTGTGATTGCCATGGCGCTGGTTTTTGCATGGAAGAATGCCAAACATATTTATGCCATTCCTCACGATACCGACAAGGGCGAAAGGATTTATGAGATTCATGGGCCGCTCTTTTTTGCTTCAGTTCACCGCTTTGGCGAACTCTTCAATCCGGAGAACGATCCGGATGAAGTCATTTTTGATTTTGCCTTCTCGCGCGTGGCGGATCATTCGGCCATTGAGGCGATTGACACGCTGGCCGAGAAATACACCAGGGCAGGCAAAAACCTGCACCTGCGTCATTTGAGCAGTGAGTGCCGTCAACTGCTGGAGAAGGCCGGGGATCTGGTTGAGGTGAACATCAAGGAAGACCCGCACTACCATATTGCTGACGATAAGCTTGCCTGATTCCTGCATCGTTTGAAGTGGCTGCCAAAAACAGGCATTCATTGATTCGAAGAGATAATAAAAAAGGCCGCCACCGGGCGGCCTTTTAAGTTCTGGTCGTTATCGTCTCTAGCGCGGCAGGCTGGATGATCCCATCAGGTACTCATCGACTGCGCGGGCAGCCTGACGCCCTTCGCGGATGGCCCAGACCACCAGCGACTGGCCACGACGCATATCACCGGCAGCAAAGACCTTGTCGAGACTCGTCCGGTAGTCATCGGTGTTGGCTGCGACATTGCCACGACCATCCTTCTCGACCCCCAGCTCTTCGATCATACCTTCATGCACAGGATGAACAAAGCCCATGGCGAGAAGTACCAGATCGGCCTTGAGGGTGAACTCACTGCCTGCAACCTCGCTCATCTGCCACTGGCCATTTTCCCCCTGAATCCACTCCACACGGGCACACTCAATGGCGGTAACCTTACCGTTTTCACCGACAAAACGTTTGGTGGTGACCGAGAAGTCACGTTCACAACCCTCCTCCTGGGAGGTGGAGGTGCGCATTTTCATCGGCCAGTCTGGCCAGACCAGTAGCTTGTTCGGGCTCTCCGGCGGTGCGGGCATGATTTCGAGCTGGGTGACCGAGACTGCACCGTGCCTGTTGGAGGTGCCGATACAGTCAGAACCGGTATCACCACCACCGATAACAACGACATGTTTATCGCTGGCGTTGATAAAATCCTCATCGGCAATCTCATCACCCAGCAGGCGCTTGGTGTTTCCGGAGAGAAGTTCCATGGCATAATGGATGCCGGAAAGCTCGTCACGACCCTCAATCGGCAGGTCGCGTGGCTTTTCAGCACCACCTGTCAGAACAACCGCATCATACTTATCCAGAAGCACTTTGGCAGAGATATCAACGCCGATATGGGTGTTGATACGGAAATCGATACCCTCACCACGCATCTGGCCGATACGGCGGTCAATGATGTGTTTCTCAAATTTGAAGTTCGGAATACCGTAACGCATCAGGCCGCCGACACGGTTCTCTTTCTCATAAACCACAACTTCGTGGCCAACACGTGCCAGCTGCTGGGCACAGGCCAGACCGGATGGGCCGGAACCGACAACAGCAACCTTCTTGCCCGATTTGTGCTCGGGTGGCTGTGGTGCAATCCAGTCCTCTTCCCAGCCTTTCTCAACGATGGCAAGTTCGATGTTCTTTATCGACACAGGAGAATCGATCAGGTTGACCGTACATGCCTCTTCACATGGGGCCGGGCAGATACGGCCGGTGAACTCGGGGAAGTTGTTGGTGGAGTGCAGAATATCGAGCGCCTCACGCCACTTGCCGTGATAGACGCAATCATTCCAGTCCGGGATGATGTTATTAACAGGGCAGCCGTTGTGACAGAAGGGAATGCCGCAATCCATGCAGCGTGCACCCTGTCTGCTCATGTCAGCAGGCAGTTTTGAGAACTCATTGAAATGAGTAATACGATCTGCAACCGGAGCATAGCTCAGGTTTTCACGTGAGTACTCCTTGAATCCAGTTGGCTTACCCATTTGCATGCTCCTTATCCGACCTGGTGCTCAAACCAGCTTTCATCTCAGCTTCCATTTCGGCCAGTGCGCGTTTGTAATCGACCGGCATCACCTTGGTGAATTTCGGCAGGTATGCATCCCAGTTCTCCAGAATATTCTTTCCTCTGGGTGAATTGGTGTAGTGCACATGGCGCTCGATCAGGGTACGCAGAATCTGCTGGTCATTCTGTGAAAGGGTGTGTTTGATATCCACCCGGCCATGGGTTTCAAGGTCGGGACCCTGATGGTCAAGCTCTTCCAGGGCAGCCGCTTCGGAAGCAACCGGTTCCAGTGCAACCTGAGCCATATTGCAGCGATTCTCGAAATCACCGGCCTCATCCAGTACATAAGCGATACCACCGGACATGCCGGCAGCAAAGTTGCGTCCGGTTTCACCAAGCACGACAACCGTACCACCGGTCATGTATTCACAACCGTGGTCGCCCACACCTTCAACCACTGCTGTGGCACCTGAGTTCCGTACAGCAAAACGCTCGCCACCAATACCATTGAAATAACATTCACCGGCAATGGCACCGAACAGAACGGTGTTACCGACAATGATGTTCTCATCCGCTCTGATAGCACTTGCCTTTGGAGGGTAGATGGCAATACGGCCACCGGAGAGGCCTTTACCGACATAATCGTTGCCTTCACCGGAAAGATCAATGGTGACACCGCGTGCCAGCCATGCGCCGAGTGACTGCCCGGCAGTTCCCCGGGCCTTGATAACAATAGTATCCTCAGGCAGACCCGTATGGCCGTACTTTCTGGCAATCTTGCCGGAGAGCATGGTACCGAAGCTTCGATCCACATTGCAGATGTCGGTTTCAATAATCACCGGAGTTTTGTTCTCCAGTGCAGGCGCGGCCTCTGCAATGAGCTTGTTGTCGATCAGTGCCTCCAGCCCATGATCCTGTGTTTCGCAGTGGTGGCTGGCACTGCCGGCAACCTCCACCTTGTGGAAGATCGGCGACAGATCAAGCCCCTGTGATTTCCAGTGGCGGATCGCATCGTTGGTGTCGAGCATCTCGGTGTGGCCGATCAGATCATCAAAGGTGCGGAAACCGAGCCGGGCCATGATTTCACGTGCCTCTTCAGCTACAAACATGAAGAAATTGACCACATCTTCAGGTGTACCGACAAACTTTTTGCGCAGTTCCGGATCCTGTGTGGCGACTCCGACCGGGCAGGTGTTGAGATGGCATTTACGCATCATGATGCAGCCTTCGGCAATCAGTGCGATGGTTCCGAACGCAATCTCATCAGCACCCAGAAGACCTGCGATCACTACATCACGACCGGTACGCATCTGACCATCGGCCTGCAGGCGTGTTCGGCCACGCAGGCGGTTAAGTACCAGCGTCTGCTGCGTTTCGGCCAGGCCCAGCTCCCACGGGGAACCGGCATGCTTGATGGAGGTCAGCGGTGAGGCACCCGTACCACCATCATGACCTGCAATCACGACATGATCGGCATGCGCCTTGACCACACCGGCAGCCACGGTGCCGACACCGATTTCAGACACCAGTTTGACGGAGATGTCCGCATCGGTGTTGGTGTTTTTCAGGTCAAAAATCAACTGTGCCAGATCTTCAATCGAATAGATGTCGTGGTGTGGCGGCGGCGAGATCAAGCCTACACCCGGTGTTGAGTGGCGCACACGGCCGATGCGCTGATCAACCTTGTGACCGGGCAACTGACCGCCTTCGCCCGGTTTCGCACCCTGCGCCATTTTAATCTGAATCTGATCCGCATTGGCCAGATACTCAGCGGTTACACCAAACCGGCCCGATGCAACCTGCTTGATAGCAGAGCGCATTGAATCGCCGTTTGCCAATGGGGTAAAGCGTTCCACCTCTTCACCGCCTTCGCCGGTGTTGGACTTGCCGCCCAGCCGGTTCATGGCAATGGCCAGTGTTGAGTGTGCTTCATGTGAAATTGAGCCGAAAGACATCGCCCCGGTTGCAAAGCGCTTTACGATAGATGTTGCAGGCTCCACCTCATCGATCGAGATCGGGCTGCCGGCTTTGAATCTGAACAGGCCACGTAATGTTTTCAGGCGACCGGACTGGTCGTTGATGATGGTGGCATACTCATTGTAAAGCTGACGGTCGTTGCTGCGAACGGCATGCTGAAGTTTGGCGATCACTTCCGGAGTCAGCGTGTGTTCTTCACCGCGAACCCGCCATGCGTAGTCGCCGCCCACATCCAGAGCATTTTTATAGATCTGTTTGTTACCGTAGGCATTGTGGTGGAGACGGACAGCCTCTTCTGCCACCTCTGTCAGACCGGCCCCTTCAATCTGGCTGGAAGTACCGGTGAAGTACTTCTCGACAAATCCGGAAGAGAGACCGATGGCTTCAAATATCTGTGCACCACAGTAGGATTGGTAGGTGGAGATACCCATCTTCGACATCACCTTATACAACCCTTTACCAATGGCCTTGATATAGCGGGTTTTGATCTCTTCAAGTGTCAGCTCTTCCGGCAGTTGACCGCCGCGTTGCATATCAAACAGGGTCTCAAAGGCCAGGTACGGGTTAATCGCCTCGGCACCAAAACCGGCCAGGGCAGCAAAGTGGTGAACCTCACGGGCGCTGCCGGTTTCAATCACCAGGCCTGTTTCGGTACGCAGCCCTTTACGGATCAGGTGCTGGTGTACTGCCGATGTAGCCAGCAGTGTCGGAATGGCAATATGGTCGGCATCGATGTCGCGGTCAGAGAGAATGACAATATTGAAATGCTCATTTACGGCACTTTCAGCCGCCTCGCAGAGGTTGCTTAGAGCCATCTCCATGCCTGCCGCACCCTGATCGGCGGAGTAGCAGGTGGAGAGGGTGATTGTACGGAACTTGCCATCGGTGTAACGCTCGATGTGGCGCAACTTTTCAAGGTCGATATTGGTCAGGACCGGCTGCTCTACCTCCAGACGCATCAGCGGCTCTTCAGCATCAAGGCCGAGCAGGTTAGGGCGCGGGCCGATGATCGAGGTCAGGCTCATCACCATCTCTTCACGGATCGGATCAATCGGTGGATTGGTTACCTGTGCAAAAAGCTGACGGAAATAGTTGCTCATGTGCTTGGAGCGGTTGGAGAGAATTGCAAGCGGGTTATCATTACCCATGGAACCGATAGCTTCCTGGCCTGAAATAGCCATCGGTATCATCAGAAATTTCAGGTCTTCCTGTGAATAGCCGTATGCCTGCTGTTTATTGAGCAGGGTCTCGTGATCAGGCGCCATCGGGGCGACCTCTTCAGGTATTGATTCGAGGTGAATCTGGGTTTCAGCAAGAATTTTCTTATATGGCTTGGTATCAGCCAGTTCGGCCTTCAATTCGTCATCACGAATAATGCACCCTTTTTCAAGGTCGATCAGAAACATCTTACCCGGCTGCAGACGCCATTTTTTAACGATCTTCTCTTCGGGAATATCCAGTACGCCCATCTCCGAAGCCATGACCACCAGGTCATCATCGGTGATCAGGTAACGTGCAGGACGCAGGCCGTTGCGATCCAGGGTTGCACCAATCTGCCGGCCATCCGTGAATGCCACGGCTGCCGGGCCATCCCATGGCTCCATGAGGGCCGCATGATACTCATAAAACGCCTTGCGCTTCTCATCCATCAGCTTGTTGCCTACCCACGCTTCAGGGATCAGCAGCATGG
>JAIPJD010000106.1 GCA_021734365.1 Mariprofundaceae bacterium
AATATGATCTGGTGGCGCCATGCCGCACGTCTTGCTGCCGTGCCGGTGGTCACCATGTTCGCCCTGCAGTTAGGGGCAGTATTGGGCGGTGCGGTGATTACAGAAACCGTATTCGACTGGCCCGGTCTGGGACTGCTGACGATTGAATCCATTCAACGCCGTGATTATCCACTGGTACAGGGATGCGTGTTGATCATTGCTGCATTCTATGTGCTGGCCAATCTACTGGCTGATCTGCTCGGGCTCTGGCTCGATCCGCGTCAGAGGCATGGCGGCTGATATGTTGAAGGGAATGGGAAAACCGGTCGCAGCACTGCTGCTGCTGCCGTTGCTGGTGTTGTTCGTGGCCATGGTAATGGGTAGCGATGGCCATGCAGTCAACCTCGATGCGATACTGGCCGGGATGAGCGCGGCTCATCCCCTGGGCACTGATGCACTGGGCAGGGATGTGCTCGCCCGTCTTGCCGAGGGGCTGACGCTGTCGCTCAGTGTCGGTGTGACGGTTATTCTGCTGGGAAGCGTAATCGGGATTTCTGTTGGTATGACTGCCGCATGGATGGGCGGCTGGGTTGATGCGCTGCTGATGCGGATTGCTGATATTGTACTCTCCTTCCCCGGTATCCTGCTGGCCATTGCACTGGCCGCGATGCTCGGCCCCGGTATAGAAAATCTGGTCATGGCACTGGTAGCCGTTGGCTGGGTCGGCTTTTCCAGACTGACCCGTGCACAGGTTCTGGCTCTGAAGCATGCCCCCTTTGTCGAGGCGGCGCAGGCAAGCGGTTCCTCTGTTATCTATATCGGCACACGGCATCTGCTACCCAATATTGCGGCACCGCTGCTGGTTGAAGCGAGCTTCGGTCTTGCTGCCGTCATTATCGGCGAGGCGGGGCTCTCATTCCTCGGCGTGGGTGTGCAGCCACCGGCCGCTTCGCTGGGTACAATGATCCGTGAGGGAACAAGCCTGATGCTGGTTGAGCCGTTGCTGGTCTTCTGGCCCGGGCTGATCCTCTTTATGGTGGTCATGGCGGTAAATCTGTTGGGAGACCGGCTGCGCGACCGGTTAGATGTAAGAGGATTGATGTGAAAGGGAGCGGCGTGAAGGGCAGCGATGTGAAGGGGAGCGATGTGAAACCGGAGCCCGCCCGTGAATGAGCATCTGGTGATCGGCCTGAAGGGAACGGTTCTTACTTCTGAAGAGCGGACATGGCTGAGCGAAAAGCCGCCTGCGGGCGTTATTCTCTTTGCCCGCAATATTGAGAGCCCTGAGCAGGTGAAGGCGCTGCTTGCCTCGGTTCGCGAATGCGGCGGGGACGATATTGCGGCAGCCATTGATGAAGAGGGTGGCCGCATCAACCGTCTGCCCTGGCCGCCGTTTAATAACCGTACGCAGGCTGATGAGTATGGCAGACTCTACGAGCGTGCCCCTGAGAGTGCAGTCAGCGATCTCTATAATGATGCCTATGAGGCCGGAACTGCATTAAGGGAGCTGGGCTTCACCCATAACTGTGCACCGGTGCTTGATCTGTTTAACTCGGATGGAGACGCCATTATCGGCAACCGTGCCTATGGCCCGGCAATCCATACCGTCGCCTCACTCGGTGTGGCATGCATCCACGGCCTTCAGGATGCGGGGATTGAGGCAATCGGTAAACACTTTCCCGGTCACGGGCGGGCCAATGCGGACTCCCATGTTGCCGTGCCGGTGGTGGATGCACCGGTTGATGTTCTGCTGCAGGAGGCGGAGAGCTTTACATTGGCATTCTCCCAGAACCTCAACCATGTGATGACGGCACATGTGACCTATCCGGCGGCTGATGAAAAGGTGGCAACACTATCGCACTACTGGATACATGATGTGCTGCGTGAACAGATGGGCTTTGCCGGGACTGTCTGGAGCGATGACCTCTGTATGAAAGGTGTGGGCAGCAATGTACATGAAGCGGCTGATGCAGCGCTTAAGGCCGGTTGTGAGCTGCTATTGGTGTGTGAACCTGAAGGGGTTGAGAAGTTTTATGAGGAGTAGGTTTTTATCTTCAGGCGATGGTCTGTCTTCATGCGATGGGTTTGACAGTGACTGCCCGCTTTTGACCCGGAGAGAGTATTTCTAACCTATACTGGAGAAAAGAGAGTAGCCGAAAGCGGATTGGAGATTTTATGTTGTGAAACTTGAAATCGGGGATAACAAAGCCAAAGAAGTTCTGGAGAAACTGATTAATGCAGTCATTAATCTTGAATCAGAGCGGGACATCTCCCTGTTTCTCGACAAGCTTCTCTCCTATGCCCGGAATATTGTCGGAGCATCTGCAGGCAGCCTCTACCTGATTGACGCTGATGCCAAAAGGCTGCAAATAGAAGTTTGCCAGAATGATGAGATCGATATTAATACTTTTTTCGAAGTCACTCACACTAAAGAGTCCGGGATCCCTCTTAACAGTGAGAGCATTGCCGGATACTCGGCCATTTCCGGTGAAGTTGTTCACGTTCCTGATGTTGATCACATCGATGTGCAGCTACCATACAGATTCAGCTCGAAGATCGATAAGGGTTCCGGATTTACTTCCAGATCAATTTTAGCCGTGCCGATACGACATCCAAGGGATGGGATCATGGGAACGCTGGAGCTGTTTAACCCTTCCGCAGGTGCTTTTGAAGACTGGAACATCGGTATTCTAAGGAATTTTTCAGTCCTGGCAGCTGTTACGCTCTCCAATATCAGATTGTATGATTCACTTAAAGGCTCTTACCTTGAAACGGTATTCAAACTTGGTGTGGCCTCTGAATTTAAAGACGGTGATACGTATGATCACATCCATAGAATTGGATATATGGTGAAGATTGTAGCTTATCATATGGGCTTTTCGGCTGAAGAACGGGAGCTCCTTTTTCATGCCTCTTCAATGCACGATATTGGAAAAATCGGCATTCCTGATTCGGTGCTGAAGAAAAAAGAGACGCTCAATGATGAAGAGTGGGAGATTATGCGAAGGCACTCGGAAATGGGTGCAAAGATGTTAGAAAATACCGATTCGGAAATTCTTCAGCTTAGTGAGAAGATTGCCATGTCTCACCATGAAAAGTGGAACGGCAAAGGCTATCCTGAGGGGCTGGTTGGTGACCAGATACCTAAAGCGGCCCAAATTGTTGCGATTGCGGATGTTTTCGACGCACTGGTACATGCACGGGTATATAAGTCAGCCTGGAAAGTTCAGAAAGCGCTCGATTTTATCCAAAGTCAAAGGGGAGAACATTTTTCCCCTGAAGTCACAGATGCTTTTTTTAATGGTATTGAAGAGATTCTTGAGGTGCAGAAAAAATTTGGCGAGCTCCACTACTGAAGCGGCAGAGCCGGAATCGTATTCTTTAACTTCTAATGTTGTTGAACCGGCTGGCCGACGATAGCTTCATCAGCACTCTTTTCAGCCTGTAGTTCCTCGATGCGCCATGCCGACGTATCTGCCAGCAGGGCGGTAACCAGTTTGTGGTTCATTTCATGGCCGGTGCGTTCACCTTCAAAGGCGCCTATGATTGGCAGGCCTGCCAGTGAGAGGTCACCCAGAGTATCAAGAATCTTGTGGCGGACACACTCATCATCATAACGCAGCCCCGTTTCGTTCACGACACGGTACTGATCCAGCACGATGGCATTCTCAAGTGAACCACCCAGTGCAAGACCCGCCTTCTGCAGGCTTTCAATCTCATGCAGGAAACCAAACGTGCGGGCACGGCTTACTTCACGGGTGTATGCCTGACGGGAGAAGTCAATGCTTACCTTGCGCTCACGTAGCATCGGATGATCATAATCAAGAAGGTAGGATATCTTAAAGCCGGAAGCCGGATGCAGAGAGCAGCGTTTATTACCCTCTTTAACCTCAACCTTTTTCAGAACACGCATCACCTTTTTGGCGCGTGCCTGTTCACGGATACCTGCACACTGAATCAGAAAAACAAATGGTGCGGATGAACCATCCATGACCGGAACTTCCGGCCCGCTCACCTCAATATGGGCATTGTCGATGCCCAGCCCCGCCATGGCTGAGAGAAGATGCTCAATGGTGGAAATATTGGCGCCATCACGACCGATTGTGGTGCAGAGCCGGGTGTCTGTAACATTTTCAGCTTTTGCAGGGATGGTGATTCCAAGATCAGAACGACTGAATGTGATGCCGGCATCTTCATCAGCCGGGTGCAGTACCAGCTCAATCTTCTTGCCGGAATGCAGGCCAATACCGCTGCAACGAATAGAGTGATTCAGTGTTCGTTGTGGAATCATATGCAGTTTGTCCTCGCATAAAGCTTTTTCTCTCTTCCCGGCCAGGTGAAGCGTTGAAGAGGGGCGAATCTTTCACAGTTGTGCCCGGAATCCGTGACCCGGAACACATGGTTGTTTTCTGAAACAAGCGACACAGGATGCCACGTTTTACAGAAACTGCAAAATCGGGTGCTCACGCAGTCTTGCTCCCCTCTTCTGCTTCAGTCCGCCTGTCGACGAATCCAGGTTGGAACAGCCAGCTGATTTTCATCATAGTCATGGTTAAAACCCGGCATCTGAGTCCGAGGTGCAGCCTGTGTATGCTCAGTTGCAAACATCGGCTGTTGAATACCCGGAGCATTCGGGAGAATAAAACTATTGTCCGACACGCTTTGAACAGGTGAAACCCGATTGGACAGATCAGCGTTAAGGCCTGTCGCAACCACGGTAACACGAAGCTCATCGCCAACATCCTTGTCATAGACCATACCGCATATGATGTTGGCATCTTCATCTGCCATGTTCTGGATAATTGATACAGCCTCATCATATTCGGCCAGCGTCATGTCCTCGTTGCCGGTTACATTTACCAGAATGCCGTGTGCACCATGGATATCAATATCTTCCAGCAGCGGGGATGAGATGGCGTGTTCGGCGGCTTCACATGCACGGCTTTCACCGGATGCTGTACCGGAGCCCATCATTGCCATGCCACGGGTTTCACACATGACCGCTTTCACATCGGCAAAGTCGACATTCATGTAACCGGTATGGGTGATCAATTCTGAAATACCCTTAACAGCCTGCAGCAGTACATCATCCGCTTTTCTGAATGCCTCCAGCATGGAGGTGTGTTTCCCGACTGCACCGATCAACTTCTGATTCGGAATGGTGATCAGCGTATCGACATGCTTGCGCAGCTCTTCAATACCGACCTCAGCCTGACGCATGCGTCGCTTACCCTCGAAGTTGAATGGCTTGGTGACTACAGCCACGGTTAACACACCCATCTCCTTGGCCACCTCTGCAATGATCGGTGCAGCGCCGGTACCGGTTCCACCACCCATGCCGGCAGTGATGAAGACCATGTCGGTGTTGTCAAAGAATTCACGCAGGTGTTCGCGCTCAGCTTCGGCTGCATCGCGGCCGACTTGCGGGTTGGCACCGGCACCGAGGCCACGTGTCAGATTTGCACCCAGTTGCAGCTTGATATCGGCACTGCTGTGTTCAATTGCCTGCGCATCGGTGTTGGCGACAATGAAGTCAACACCACGCAGATGGTGCTCAATCATATTATTCAGAGCGTTACCGCCGCCGCCACCGATACCGATGACTTTAATGTTTGCAGCTTGTGCGCTGTTATCTTCAAATGTGTATAAAGTTCCCATGATATTTCTCCTAGTGTTCTTTTATTTATTTTACCGTTCTCTGTTTTTTTAAACTGTTATTTTAAGTCGTATCACCAAACCAGCTTCGCATTCGTTTCCAAACCTTTGAAAACATCCGTTTGTCACTTTTACTCATAGGTTGCCGATGCTGTCGGTAGCGCTGGCCATAAAGAATCAGGCCGACACCGGTGGCATAGATCGGGCTTGAGACGACATCAACCAGCCCGCCTACGCCGTGTGGCCGGCCGAGTCGAACCGGCAGGCTGTCAAATGTCTCCTCGGCCAGCTCCACCATGCCCTGTAGCAGTGAGCTGCCACCGGTCAATACCAGACCTGCCGCAATCAGCTCCTGATAACCGGAGTGCTGCAGTTCTGCCTTCACCAGTTCAAACAGCTCCTGTACGCGTGGCTCCAGGATTTGAGCCATCACCTGGCGCGGCATGGGCCTTGGAGGGCGACCGCCCACACTTGGCACCTCGATCTGATCATCAGCCGATACGAGTTCAACCATACAGGCGCCATATTTCTTCTTCAGTTGATCCGCCTCACGGGCTGAGGTTCTCAGGCCGATAACCAGATCGTTGGTCAGGTGGTCGCCGCCGATCGGAATAACTGTGGTGTGACGGATTGCACCATCAATAAAGATGGCG
>JAIPJD010000107.1 GCA_021734365.1 Mariprofundaceae bacterium
CTCAGGGAATGAATGTGCAACTGGTCGGGCCTGTTCCGACACCGGCTGTGGCTTACCTGACGCGCAGCCTGCGTGCGGATGCAGGCGTGATGCTCTCTGCTTCTCACAACCCGGCAGGAGATAATGGCATCAAGTTCTTCGGTGTGGATGGTTTCAAGTTGCCGGACGAAATAGAGCTGGAGATAGAAGGCTGTCTTGATGCGCTTCCCCCACTTCCCGGCGCACTGGATATCGGCAAGGCCGTACGTGTCGATGATGCAAGAGGGCGCTATATTGAGTTCCTGAAAGCATCGCTGCCAAAGGGCCTTCGTCTGGATGGATTGAAAGTGGTTGTCGATTGTGCCAACGGGGCAGCCTATGATGTGGCCCCCCGTATTCTCTCGGAACTGGGTTGCGATGTGACCGCCATCCATGATGATCCGGATGGCTATAATATTAACCTTGAATGTGGCTCCACCCACCCTGAATCAATGTGTGAGCTGGTTGCATCAACAGATGCGGATATCGGTATTGCACTTGATGGTGATGCCGATCGCCTGATTGCCTGTGATTCGAAGGGGCGGATTGTTGATGGAGACCGCGTCATTGCCATTCTGGCCGCCCACAAGTTAAGAAATGGCACCCTTCATGGCGACGGTGTTGTTACCACGCTGATGAGTAATATGGGGCTGGAGCGTTATCTGGCCGATATGGACCTTAAAATGTACCGGGCGGATGTGGGTGACCGCTATGTGCTGGAGATGATGCGTGAAAATGAGTGTAATCTGGGTGGTGAACAGTCGGGTCATCTGATCATGCTGGATCATAATACTACAGGAGACGGCCTGATGAGTGCGCTGCAGCTGCTTTGTGCCATGTCCGACCGGGGCAAGGCTCTGGATGATCTTGGCGCCGACATGGAACTTTTTCCGCAGAAGCTCTGGAACATCGTGATGCCGGAGATGAAAGATATTCTGGCTGACGCATCGGTCAGCAGTGCCATCAGGGATGCAGAGACGAGGCTGGGTGATGGCGGGCGGATCAATGTCCGGCTTTCCGGCACGGAACCCAAGGCGCGTGTGATGGTGGAAGCCGAGGATGAGGCGATGATGCTGGATGTCGGACAGGGTGTTGCCGATCTGATTCAGCAGCGGTTCGGAGCCTGATTGGCAGGTTTAAGGGAGAGACTAAAACCCAGGATTAACAGTTCGTGGTTAAGTTCGGGGCCGTATATCGGGGAAGTTTTGAGATTATCTTTACACAAGAAGTCCGACAGCTGATGATCAACGGTGCAAGGTACTCATTGTAATAGGGTTTTCTGGAGTATGATCTGAACACATCCTTAAATTTGAAAGGTAACCTGTTTGGTGGGATGACAGCTGCCATTATTGCACTGCCTCTGGGACTGGCTTTTGGTGTTGCCAGTGGGTTAGGGCCAACCGCGGGGCTTTACGGGGCTATCATTCTGGGTTTTGTTGCTTCTCTTTTTGGCGGCACAGCAACTCAGATATCCGGCCCGACCGGCCCTATGACCGTAGTGATCGCTTCCGCCGTCGTCACGTTACATAATGATCTCAAGCTTATTGCAGCCACCATTTTTCTCGCCGGCCTGTTTCAGATTTTATTCGGCTTCGCAAAGATTGGTAAATTCGTCCGCTTTATTCCCTATCCGGTGATCTCCGGCTTTATGAGTGGCATCGGAATCATTATCATTGTTTTACAGATCAATCCCTATCTGGGACTGCAAAGCGATGCATCGGTACTTCACGTACTGGTTTCGTTGCCGCAAAAAATCACCCAGGCCAATTTTGGATCCTTAATGCTGGCAAGCCTTGCACTGGCGATTGTTCTGTTTACGCCCCAATCAGTGGGTAAGTGGCTTCCTTCACCCTTAATTGCTCTGATTGTGCTTACACCATTGAGTTTGATGCTGAATCTGTCGGTAGAAACCATTGGCAATATCCCTTCCCAGCTGCCAGATATAGTTTTTCCTTCATTCAGCCTGCAATACGTCAACCTGATTGTTCCACTCGCTTTCACTTTGGCGGTGCTCGGAACGATCGATTCGCTGTTAACATCTATTGTTGCCGACTCTCTCACCCAAACGCGCCACCAGCCGAACAGGGAATTGTTCGGGCAGGGTATGGGTAATGCGCTATGTGCATTTGTCGGAGCCATGCCCGGAGCAGGCGCAACGATGCGAACGGTGATCAATATTAAAAGCGGTGGCACAAACAAGTTCTCAGGGATGTTTCACGCGCTTGTGCTGTTGTTGATTATTCTGTTTTTTGCACCGCTGGCTGCTGAAATTCCCCTGGCTGTATTGTCGGGCATTCTTATCAAGGTCGGCATCGATATACTTGACTATCGGTTTTTAAAGGTCTGGAAAGACAGTCCGAGGCATGATCTGGCCATTATGGTAACTGTTTTTTTTGTAACGGTATTTATTGACCTTATTTCGGCTGTACTGGTCGGCATTGTGCTGGCATCGCTATCGATTGTGTATCGCATTACGCAAGCTACGCACATTGATCTGGTAGGCGATGATAACCCCGATAATCCTGTGAATTTACAGGATAAAAAAGCCCGTATCATTAAAATTGAAGGTGCCTTCTTTTTTGGTTCAAGTAATGCCTTTGAAAACCAGGTGAATGCCGCTTTGGATATCGAAACCATGATTATTGATATTTCAAATGTACCGTTTCTTGATATTACTGCCATTTTCACACTGAAAGATTTGCTCTCAACACTGCAACGTACTGGTATCAAGGTGTATATTGTCGCCAAAAAAGAGCATCAGGAGCAGTTGTTGAAATTAAATGTATCGAATCTTTTTGATCCCGATATGTTCTTCAGGAGTCTGAAAGAGGCTATTAGCAAGCTTTGACCCATCTGCTGCTTATTCCCAGAGTTGGCGCTTACTTTAAAACGCTTGTTGATAAGAGCATGTTTTATCGATTATGCAGCCAGTCCGGGGAATTTTTTATTTCAGCCAGGTATGCAGCCTTGACCGTTTAAGGGGGCATCAATACTCTTCGCAGCCCTCGCGAGAGGTTACCCGATACAGGCTCGTAGCTCAGGGGTAGAGCACCACCTTGACATGGTGGGGGTCGGCGGTTCGAAACCGCCCGAGCCTACCAGGTTTTATTGATTCGGCCGAGGAGCTTCCTGCCCTCGGCCTTTTTCGTTTCGCAAAAGTGATGCTCGGCTTCCATGCCTCGCCCGCTTCGCAGTGCCCTTTGGGCGTCCAATTTCACTTTCCTGTTAAATTGTGTCGGTTTTGCTTCACTCACTGCCTCACTGATTCGGCAGCCACCCATCCATGGGTGGGGTTGTGGTGCATCGGATCAGTTGATTGGGGCCTTTTTCTTTTTCGGTGTCATGGATGCAAGCGACACAAGGCTGCACTTACTTTGGTTGTTTCCGGTTGAGCTTATTTCGATGAGGGTCTATCTTCTAATCCATTAAGAAAGTCGGGGAGAAAAGTGTATTTAGTAAACTGTCACCGTAATTCACCGTAATTCCGGTATCGAGTGCGATCGGGATGCTGCTTTGTCAGCTAGAGCCAGTTATTCCATCAGCGCAGAAAGCTGGTTTAAATATTGATCAATCCTGTGAGGATTGAACGTTCACAGGGACTGATATGTGAAGATTGAAAAGAGTCAGGAACGTTTCAGGTCACTGTTTGATCTCTCAAGTGATGGCCTGCTCATCGTCGATATGCAGGGCAACCTCATTGATATCAACAGAACTGCCTATGAGCGCCTCGGCTATTCAAAAGCAGAGATGCTTGCGATGAAACTCACCGACCTGGATCCGTCAGAGTTTGCCGCCAGAGTTCCTGAACGCATGGAACAGATCAAAAAGCACGGTATGGTGGTATTTGAAACAGCCCATTGCCGAAAGGATGGTTCCATCATGCCGGTGGAAATCAACGCTCGGGCCATTGAACTGGACGGAGAGAGGGTTGTTTTCAGCACGGTCCGCGATATCACCGAGCGCAGGCAGGCAGAAGAGAAGATCAGGCAGATGGCCTACCATGATCATCTGACCGGGCTACCCAACCGGGCGCTGTTTTATGATCGTCTGCAGCAGGCTCTGGCCCATGCGCACCGCAACCGGAAGCTGCTGGCCCTGCTGATCCTGGACCTTGACCACTTCAAGCCGATCAATGATGAACTGGGGCATAAATATGGTGATCAGGCACTTATCGAGGTAGGCAAGCGCCTGCGGCAATGTGTCCGTGAAACAGACAGCGTGGCCCGTATAGGTGGTGATGAATTCGCCATCATCTTTGTTGATGTTGCCTCTGAAAAGGCCGCCTGCAAAATGGCTGAAAAAGTGATTGCCGCCATCAAGCAGC
This sequence comes from Mariprofundaceae bacterium, assembly GCA_021734365.1. Lineage (GTDB taxonomy): Bacteria > Pseudomonadota > Zetaproteobacteria > Mariprofundales > Mariprofundaceae > WSZY01. The sequence continues at coordinate 4,343 of JAIPJD010000107.1, forward strand.
CTTTGTCCCTGAATACATCTCAATATACCCTGGGGGCAAGCATCGGAATCTGTATGGCATCTCAAGATGATGATGACATGGAAGGTGCGGTGAGCAGGGCCGACAGTGCCATGTATCAAGCCAAAAAAAGCGGCAGGAGTTGTTACCACGTATCAGGATAAAGAAAGCCATAATAGCGCAAATTGAACTTTGGAACGCTGGCAGAGAGATTTAACGAGCGTGTTGCATCGACCGTTTGAATCGAATAGCAAAAGCAGACATTCAACACTAAAAGCTGTCACGTTTTAATAAGTGTCTGATTTACAAATGCATTCCTTGACCGTTTTTGAAGCGGTCTCTAGCTTCCGCAGCCCTTTCATTGGAGCACTTCCGGTGCACTGAAATTCGTTTACAAGCGGGGTTTTTAAAGCATGAAGATTCAATTGCCTGATGGTTCAACCCGTGAGTTGAACGAAGGCGCAACTGCTTTTGACCTTGCCACCGATATCGGCCCCGGCCTGGCGCGTGCCGCCATCGCCGCTGCCGTCAACGGCAAGCAGTGCGATCTCTCAACCTCTCTCTCCGATGGTGATGAGGTATCCCTGATCACCGAAAAATCCGACGAAGCGCTGGAGATCATCCGTCACTCCACCTCGCATCTGATGGCGATGGCCGTGCAGGAGCTCTTTCCCAAGTCGCAGGTGACCATCGGTCCGGTGATTGAGGATGGCTTCTACTACGACTTCTCATTCGAGCGTCCGTTTACCCCGGACGATCTGGGCAAGATCGAGCAGAAGATGCGCGAGCTTTCCAATAAGAAGATCGAGATCGTCCGCGAAGAGTGGGATCGCGACAAGGCCGTGGGCCACTTCGAACATATCGGCGAGAGTTATAAGGCGAAGCTGATCGAGCGTATTCCGGCTGGTGAGACCGTCAGCCTCTATCGTCAGGGCGAGTGGATGGATCTCTGCCGTGGGCCGCATGTGCCGAACACCGGTTTCCTGAAACACTTCAAGCTGATGAAGGTCTCCGGTGCTTACTGGGAGGGCAACTCCGAGAACGAGCAGCTGCACCGTATCTACGGCACCGCATGGGCCTCCAAAGGCGACCTGAAGGACTATCTCTTCCGGCTGGAAGAGGCTGAGAAGCGCGACCATCGCAAGCTGGCCAAATCACTGGAGCTCTTCCATCTGCAGGAGGAGGCGCCCGGCATGGTCTTCTGGCATCCGAAGGGTTGGAGCGTCTGGCAGACCGTGGAGCAGGAGATTCGCTCGGTGATGCGCGAGCACGGTTATCAGGAGATCAAGACGCCGCAGCTGGTGGATCGCAAGCTGTGGGAGAAATCGGGGCACTGGGACAAGTTCCGCGAGGAGATGTTCACCACCAACACCGAAAACCGCGACTACGCCATCAAGCCGATGAACTGCCCCTGCCATATTCAGGTGTTCAACCAGACGCTGCACTCCTACCGTGATCTGCCATTGCGTCTGGCTGAGTTCGGTTCATGCCACCGTAACGAACCCTCCGGCACGCTGCACGGGCTGATGCGCCTCAGAAACTTCGTGCAGGACGATGCCCATATTTTCTGTACCGAAGAGCAGATTCAGAGTGAGGTGTGCAACTTCATCGACCTTACTTATGAAGTGTACAGACGTTTCGGCTTTGAAGAGGTGATTATTTTCCTCTCAGATCGTCCTGAGAAGCGCGTAGGGACAGATGAGCAGTGGGATAAGGGCGAAGCCTCCCTGCATCAGGCCTTGCAGTCTAAAGGCATTGAGTATGGTGAAAATCCGGGAGAGGGTGCTTTCTACGGGCCGAAGATTGAGTTTTCCCTGAAAGATTGCCTTGGCCGTGTCTGGCAGTGCGGAACCATTCAGGTTGATTTCTCAATGCCTGGCCGCCTTGATGCCGAATATGTGGCTGAAGACA
>JAIPJD010000108.1 GCA_021734365.1 Mariprofundaceae bacterium
TGCGCCGGTCATGGCACTGGTTCCTGCTCTTGTTGCTTTTGCTGTTGTTCCATTTGGCGAAACCACGCTGTTCGGGGTTTGGGAGACCGCCCATGTGATGGCTATCGCCAATCTTAATGTTGGAATACTCTATGTGATGGCTATTTCAAGTCTGGCGATTTACGGCATTCTAATGGCGGGCTGGGCCTCAAACTCAAAATACGCATTGATTGGTGCGCTTCGTGCAACCAGTCAGATGATTTCATATGAGATTGCCATGGGCTTCTCCATTGTTTGCGTTCTGATCATGGCCGGAAGTATGAATCTCTCTGCCATTGTTCATGCACAGGGTGCTGGCTTCTGGCACTGGTATATGATTCCGCTCTTCCCGATGTTTATCGTATTTTTCATCTCCGGCTGTGCTGAAACCAACCGTTCACCGTTCGATCTTCCCGAGGGGGAGGCGGAACTGGTGGCAGGCTTCTTCGTTGAGTATTCAGGCATGTGGTTCGCCACCTTCTCTCTGGCCGAATATGCGGCCATGATTCTGATTAGCCTGATGACCTCGATCATGTTCCTTGGCGGATGGTATGCACCGCTTCCGGCAGACTTTCCGATTCTGGGGGCACTCTTTGATGCGATTCCCGGAACGGTCTGGTTATTGGCCAAAACCTCGTTCCTGATCTTTGTCTTCATCTGGTTCAGGGCAACATTCCCACGTTACCGTTATGATCAGCTGATGCGTCTGGGCTGGAAAGTATTTCTGCCATGGACACTGGCATGGATCGCCGTGATCGGGATTGCAACATATACGCCGGGACTCTCGGATATTATCGGCTACTGGCAGCCTTGGAGGTAATGCATGAGTTTGATTAAACGCACGCTAAAAACCTGGCTGCTTCTGGAGCTGCTTCGCGGTATGGCGCTGACCGGAAAATATCTCTTTAAAAAGAAAATTACTGTTGAGTACCCGGAAGAGAGAACACCGCTATCACCACGTTTTCGCGGATTGCACGCACTTCGCCGCTATGAGAGCGGTGAGGAGCGTTGTATTGCCTGCAAGTTGTGCGAGGTGATTTGTCCGGCCCTGGCCATTACCATCGAGTCGGAAGAGCGTGCTGATGGCAGCCGCAGAACAACGCGCTATGACATCGATATGACCAAGTGTATCTACTGCGGGTTCTGCCAGGAGGCATGTCCGGTGGATGCGGTTGTTGAAACACAGGAATTTGAGTACGCATCCGAGACGCGTGCAGCACTCTATTATGATAAAGAGATGCTGCTTAAAGTCGGAGATCGTTACGAGGCGCAGATTGCAGCGAATATCGAAGCTGATGCGCCCTATCGCTAAGGCCGGATAAAACAGGAGAGACGATGCTGGAGACTGCTTTCTTTTATCTGTTTGGAGGACTTGCTATTGGAGCAGGTCTCGGTGTTGTGCTGGCTCGCAATACCATGCACTCCGTGATGCTTCTCATCTTCTGCTTCTTTAATACGGCGGGGCTTTTCTTTCTGCTCGATGCGGAGTTCCTGGGCATTATCCTGATCCTGATTTATGTCGGTGCCGTTATGGTGCTGTTCATGTTCGTTATCATGATGCTGGAAGTAAACCGTGCAAAATTGCGCGAAGGGTTCCTGCAATACCTGCCTGTAGGCGGTGTGATTGCAGTGATTCTACTGGTTGAACTGGTGGCGTCGGTGAGCAGCGGTGTTTTTGGCTCCGATCAGATGCAGCAGGCCATGCACCTTGGGCAGGATGTTAATAATACGGTAGAGATCGGCAAGGAGCTCTATACCAGGTACCTGCTCGGTTTTGAAATTGCTGCGATTATTCTTCTGGTAGCACTTGTCGGCGCTATCGTCCTGACGCTGCGTGAGCGTAAGGATTCGAAATATCAGAATATTTCCAGACAGGTGAATGTTCGTAAGGAAGATCGTCTGCGTAAGGTGAAGATGTAATGGTATCTCTATCAGCCTATCTTGTTGTTGCAGCCTGTCTCTTTTGTATTGGCGTGGCCGGGCTTTTTCTGAATCGGAAAAATGTGATTACGATTCTGATGTGTATAGAACTGATTCTGCTGGCTGTGAATATCAACTTTGTCGCATTCTCACATTTTCTGAATGATCTGGCCGGCCAGATATTTGTCTTCTTTGTTCTGACGGTGGCTGCAAGTGAAGTGGCTGTGGGTCTGGCAATCCTTGTTGCCTTCTACCGCCAACGCCGTTCAATTGAGATTGAAGATATTAATACGTTGCAGGGTTAGGGGGAGGCTTTGGTGCACGAGACAACACAGATGACACTGAATGTAGCCGAATTGCTTGCGATTCCGTTGCTGCCGTTGATCGGCGCCCTGGCTACAGGCCTCTTCGGCTGGCTGCTGAAAGAGCGGCTTAGCCACTGGATCACCTGTATCTGTGTCATTCTGTCAGCGATTCTCTCTGTGCATATATTTGTTCAGGTGCTCGGTGGCGCCTCTTACCACGGCAATCTCTGGACATGGATGGTCTCCGGTAACTTCATTGTACCAGTCGGCATGATGATTGATCGACTGAGCACCGTCATGATGATGACGGTGACCATCGTCTCAGCATGCGTGCATGTCTACACCATTGGTTATATGCACGGGGATCCCGGCTATTCCCGTTTCTTCTCATATATCTCCGCCTTTACCTTCTCCATGCTGGTGCTGGTGATGGGTAACAGCTTTTTTACCCTCTTCTTTGGTTGGGAGGCGGTAGGTCTGTTCTCCTATCTGTTGATCGGTTTCTGGTTCAAGCGTGAGAGTGCAAATGTCGCTGCGATGAAGGCGTTTATTGTCAATCGTGTAGGCGACTTCGGTTTTGCCATCGGCATTCTGGCTGTCTGGTACTACTTCGGCACGGTTGAATATGCCAAGGTGTTTGCTGCAGTTCCTGCACTGGTTGAAAGTGGTGCACATCTCTCGTTTCTGAGCTGGGATGTTTCAGCCATCACCTTTATCTGCCTGGCACTGTTTGTCGGCGCGATGGGTAAATCCGGTCAGGTTCCGCTGCATGTCTGGCTGCCGGACTCTATGGAAGGTCCGACACCGATTTCTGCACTGATCCATGCTGCAACCATGGTGACTGCCGGTGTGTTCATGGTGGCACGCCTGTCGCCGATGTTTGAATTTTCCGATGTGGCTTTGGCTGCAGTAACACTGGTGGGCGCTATTACCGCGTGGATGTGTGCAACGATCGGTCTGGTTCAGAACGATATCAAACGCGTGATCGCATACTCCACCTGTTCACAACTGGGTTATATGTTTGTGGCCTGTGGTGTTTCAGCCTATTCAGCCGGTATTTTCCACCTGATGACCCATGCCTACTTTAAGGCCTTGCTCTTCCTTGCTGCCGGTTCGGTGATCCACGCCGTGATGGCCGAGCAGGATATCCGTAAGATGGGTCAGCTTCGCAAGTATATGCCCGTTACGTATATAACCATGTTGCTGGCAGCATTGGCGCTATCAGGTATTCCGCCATTTGCCGGCTTCTTCTCCAAAGATATGATTATTGAAGCGGTCGCCATGCGTGGTGATATGGGCTGGGTAGGTGATGTGGCCTATTTTGCAGTTATTACCGGTGTGTTCATGACAGCCTTCTACACCTTCCGTATGTTCCTGCTCACCTTCCACAATTCGGATCGCGTTGATCCGCATGCCAAATCGCATCTGCATGAGTCCCCCAAGGTAATCACGGTGCCGCTGATCATCCTTGCTATCGGAGCGGTTGCTTCAGGTGCATGGGGTTACCACGTATTGGGCATGGTTGAGCCGGAAATGATGCACGGTTACTTTGCAGGGGCAATTTTTGTCACCGATGCCCACAATGCGATCATGATGCTTGAAGAGCTCGAAGAACACGGCCATCCGGGCCTCTGGCTCGAGTTCGGACCACTTATTCTGGCAGTTTCAGGCATCGCTCTGGCATTCTTCATGTACTTTAAAGAGAGCCCGTTGCCTGCGAAGATCGCTGGCCTGTTTCCACGACTGCACAGCTTCCTGCTCAACAAGTGGTACTGGGATGAGCTTTATGAGCGCATGCTGATCCAGCCGGCACGCAACCTTGGCACGGCTCTGTGGCAGAAGGGTGATCTGGGCATGATCGACAAGGGCATCATTCATGCCGGTATCGTGGATTCAATCCTGTCGGGTGCAGCACGGCTGCGAACCATGCAGACAGGCATGGTCTATCACTACGCTTACGCAATGGTTATCGGTGTGTTCGGCTTCCTGACATACCTGCTGTTGAACGCTTAAGGAGAGGGCGCGCATACCATGGAATTGCATAACGTACTGGGCTTCCCGATTCTTACCCTGAGTATCTTCCTGCCACTGGCAGGTGCGATATTTATCTGGCTGTTCGTGCATAACGATAAGCTGGTTCGCTGGCTGGCTCTGTCCGTGTCTGTTGTGACGTTCCTGGTAACACTACCGTTGGCGCTTCGCTTTGATAACGGCACTTCCCACATGCAGTTTGAGGAGTTCCATCCCTGGATTGAGACCTTCAACATCAACTATCAGCTGGGTATCGACGGTATCTCCATGCCGTTCATTATTCTGACCAGTATGCTGACGGTAATCTGTGTGATTTCGGCATGGGAGTGCATCCAGAGTCGTGTAAAAGAATACATGATTGCATTCCTGATACTTGAAACAACACTGATTGGCGTCTTCTCCGCACTCGATTCCATGCTCTTCTACTTCTTCTGGGAAGCGATGCTGATTCCAATGTACCTGATTATCGGTATCTGGGGCGGTAAGAACCGCGTCTACGCAACGATCAAGTTCTTCCTCTATACGCTGGCAGGCTCCGTACTGATGCTGATCGCACTGCTGGCGATGTATTTCAAGACAGGTGGTACATTCAGCATTCTGGCAATGATGGACTATCCGTTCGATTTTGAATGGCAGTTCTGGATCTGGATCGCTTTCTTTGTCGCCTTTGCAGTGAAGGTTCCGATGTGGCCGGTACATACATGGCTGCCGGATGCACATACGGAAGCACCGACTGCGGGCTCAGTAATTCTGGCCGGTATCCTGCTTAAGATGGGTGCTTACGGATTCCTGCGTTTCTCGCTTCCTATTGCACCGGATGCATCACAATATTTTGTTCCATTCATGGTGGGGCTGTCGCTGGTTGCAATCGTCTATATCTCGCTTGTAGCTATGATGCAGCAGGATATGAAACGTCTGATCGCCTATTCATCCATTGCACATATGGGCTTTGTAACACTCGGAACGTTCATGTTCACCCAGCAGGCGGTTGAGGGAGCAATCATCAACATGATCTCTCACGGCTTTGTCGCAGCAGCGCTCTTCCTCTGTGTGGGGGTGATGTATGACAGGCTGCATACGCGTGAAATTGCTGACTATGGCGGGGTGGTGAATGTCATGCCTGTTTTTGCAGCGGTGATGCTGGTCTTCTCCATGGCCAATGTTGCACTACCGGGGGCGAGCTCCTTTGTCGGCGAAATCATGGTGCTGGTTGGAACCTTTGCCGCTGATCCATCACAAATGGACATCTCGGCCAAATGGATTGCTATTGCTGCAACGATCAGTGTTGTACTGTCTGCCTGCTACACCCTCTGGATGTACAAGCGCGTGATCATGGGTGATATCACCAAGGATTCCGTCAAGACGATGCAGGACCTGAGTCTGCGTGAGTTTTCGTATTTTGTGCCGTTGATTCTGCTGGTGCTGTGGATGGGCTTCTACCCTGTTCCGGTTCTCGATGTAATGCATGAGTCGGTTGCGCATCTGATAGAGCAGGCAACCACGAGTAAGCTGGACGCTGCTGCTGCACTGGTTGGCACATCACATGACCTGGCGTTGAGGTATAATAACTGATGGCTAACGTAACTTTTCCGTTCCCGTTTCCTGAGAATCTGGAGCTTCTACTGCCGGAGATGATCATTGCCCTGATGGCCATGGCAATCCTGCTGATTGATCTCTTTATCCCCAAAGAGAAGAAGAGCGTGAATGCATGGCTGGCAATGGCTACCTGTATCGTTGCTGCGGTGGTTACTGTGAATGTGAGCGGGCCAGAGCCGCTTATTGCTTTTTACGGGTTCTTTGTTCTGGATCCATTGGCTGCCTTTGCCAAGCTCCTCATATTGCTGGCCACCCTGTTTGGCATTGTTCTCTCCCTGGATTACATGAAAGAAGAGGCCAACATGGGTGAATACTATTCACTGATGC
>JAIPJD010000109.1 GCA_021734365.1 Mariprofundaceae bacterium
CCCTCTATTCCACCAGAGGATAATGGGTGGTGTGTCCTTAGATGTTCAACTCATCCCAATGGGCAGCATAAATGCCAAGGTAGAGACCAAGTGCGACGGTCATCAGGCCATTTTTGTAGAGAAAATCACCAAATTTTTTCACATAATTAACTTTATTCATGTCAGGTCTCCTTTTTACTGCTCGGAACACAATAGTTTTGTTGTATTAGAAAACGGTTATATTTATCTGAACGGTTTTTAATCTTGTTTAGAGATTAACCTTATCCAGGTTTGCACTGTAAATGCCGATATAAAGACCGAGCGCGATAGCCATCAGTCCATTCTTATAAAGCATGTCGCCAATTTTTTTAACCACAGTTGCCTGTTTCATGTTGTTACCCCTTGTTACAAAGTAGCGCAACGATAGTGAGTCCGTCGTATGTGAAATGCGACGTGCATCACACCTGGAAAATTTATTTTTATATTTGTGGTCCGGAATGAATAATGGCGGCTGTTTCCAGCCGCCATTCTCATCCGGCAGGTGAGCTATCCTAGATGCTCAGCTCATCCCAGTTGGCAGCATAAATGCCAAGGTAGAGTCCAAATGCAACGACCATCAGGCCATTCTTGTAGAGAAAATCACCAAACTTTTTCACATAGTTTACTTTACGCATGGGAACCTCCTTTACGTAAGATGGAGGCACTATAGAACATGCATGTGACATCGTAATGCGATGTGGATCACAAAGTTCCGGTCTCATCATTCAGGCAGATATAAAGCGGTCAGAGCCCTGTTTATATTGCCTGTAATGAAGTTCAGCCCTTACTGAGCGGCATATAGCTTTTCAAGAATTTCACGTGCACCGGCAGCAAGGAGCTCATCAGCCAGTGCAACGCCGATTCTTTCAGCATCAATAGCCGGGCCGGTCAGTTCGCTTCGCAATACAACCGAACCATCGACTTCACCAACGAGGCCTTTCAGGGTCAGCCTGTCGCCATCAAGTGTGGCGTAGGCTGCGATCGGAACCTGGCAACCACCTTCCAGGCGGGCGAGGAAAGCACGTTCAGCTTTGGTACGAATAACAGTCTCTTTATCATTCATCCGGTCCACCAGTGCGTTAATCAGGTCATCCGCATCACGGGTCTGAATGCCCAGAGTTCCCTGTGCCACAGCGGGGAGCATGATATCGGTACTGATGAACTGATGCATTTTATCGGCCATGCCCATACGGTGAACGCCGGCAGCAGCCAGAATCACCGCATCAACCTCGGTACCGAGTTTGGAGAGGCGTGTCTGAATATTTCCACGGATGGAAATAAACTCAAATGATGGATATTTCTCTTTAAGCTGGGCAATGCGGCGCAGGCTGGAGGTGCCGATCCTGGCACCGGCAGGTAGCGTATCCATATCACCGCCGGTAATGGTGGCGATGGCATCCTGCGGGTCCTCCCGCTTCGGATAGGCACGGATGCTGGTGCCTGCAGGGAGTTGGGTCGGCACATCTTTCATGGAGTGCACGGCGATATCGGCACGGCCATCCAAAAGTGCTTCATCAATCTCTTTGGTGAAAAGGCCTTTACCACCGACCTGGGCCAGAGGTACATCCAGGATCTTGTCACCTTTGGTAACAATCTTCACAAGCTCTGTGGTGACAGTCGGATCAAGCCTCTTCAGTTCTGCAGAGACAAATTCGGCCTGCCAGAGGGCGAGGGGAGAGCGGCGGGTGGCAATACGGATGTGGGTCAAAACAAACTCCTGTAATCAGTTGGCCAGAAACTGTGTATGGCTCAGAACAATCGCAATAAAGATCGTTGCACCGAGATAGTTATTATTCAGAAATGCACGGAAGCATTGTTCGCGCTTTTGCTTGAAAATCAATGTCTGGTGGTAGACCGCGATTCCACCGGCAGTGGCAATGCCTGCAAAATATGGCCAATCAAGGTCGAAGGATAGGCCGACAGCGATCATGATGGCAATAAATGCCAGCTGGAAGAGGCCGATAATCTCACGGCAGCGGCTGCCGAAGAGAATAGCAGTCGATTTCACGCCGACTTTGAGATCATCATCAATATCAACCATGGCATACATGGTGTCGTATGCGACCACCCAGCAGATGTTGGCCATAACAATCAGCCAGGCCGCGGCGGGAACCGCGCCTGTCTGTGCGGCAAAGGCCATCGGTATGGCCATGCTGAAAGCGGTGCCCAGAAATAGCTGCGGCCAGTGGGTATAGCGTTTCGTGAACGGGTAGAGGGCGGCGAGGCCAATGGCACCGAATGAGAGAAAAACGGTGAGTGTATTGGTCATCAGAACCAGTCCGAATGCAGTGAGGCAGAGCAGGGAAAAGAGGCCGAGTGCTTCTTTGGATGTCACTTCTCCAGCAGCCAGTGGCCGTGCTTTGGTGCGTTCCACATGCGGATCAAAATCACGATCGGCATAGTCGTTGATCACACATCCGGCAGAGCGCATCAGGAAAACACCGGCAGCAAATATCAGAACAAGCTGGCCATCGGGATGCCCGCTACCTGCAATCCAGAGCGCCCACAGCGTCGGCCAGAGCAGCAGGAAGGTGCCGATCGGCTTGTCGATGCGCATCAGCCGGCCATAAGCACTGAGTCGGGCGTGGAAATTCATAATTGCGAATGCTAACCCGTCGTTACCCCTTTCACCAAACCCCAGACTGACCGGTAAATGTAATCAGGCTAGAATGAAGAGTGTTATGAATAAAACAGTCAAAACCGGACAGACATCCAGACGCCAGCTGTCAAAAAAAGGCGTATGGCTGATGACGGCCATGTTTGTGTCGACGGGGCTGATGATTGTGCTTATGGCATTGGATGTGATTCACGTAGACCCTTCCGATATCCATGCGCCCAGATGGGTGCTTGCTGCCAGTGGCATGATGTTTGTGTTTGCCGGGCTGGTTATCCCTGCAAGCCAGAGTTATTCAGGAGGTGAGCCAACACTTTGGGTTCGCCTGATCGGATGGCTGATCATGGTCTGCTTCGCGCTTGTTTTTAACTGGGTTGCATTCGGGCCGGGAGAGCGTGAATTCACCACATCGGTAAACGATATTGTCGTTGGGAATTCAGGAGAGAGATCTGGCCGGATAGTCTTTGGCTTTTTTGCTGTTCTGATCGATCTCTGGCTGGTTTGGGGAACCTGTGACTTTCTTAAAAAGCTGATACGTAAAGATTAAGCAAACTCGGGAAGCAGGCTGGATTCGAACACCGGGCCATCAACACAGACGCGGCGATACTTCTCTTCACCATCTTCAACCGTTTTAACCACACAGCCGGCACAGCCGCCGATGCCGCAGGCCATGTGCTCTTCAAGGCTGAGATAAGCAGGCACGTTCAGTTCGCGTCCCAGTCTTGCCACGGCATGCAGCATCGGGTGCGGTCCGCAGGATAGAAGCACACAGCGGGCACGCTGCTCATCACTCAGCGCCAGCAGGTAATCCCGTGCAAGAGCGGGTACATGCCCTTCATAACAGCCGTAGAGGCCTGCATTGGATGCAAGGCGTGAGGCAATGCCTCGCTCTTCCAGTGAAGCAATCCCCAGAATGGTATTTCCGCCCACACCGGGAAGAATGGCGGTGCTTGGTTTCAGGGCAAACGGGAATTCGACCTCAGAGCCTGCAAAGACAACTGTCGGAGCCCTGCCCAGCAGATGCATAGCACAGAAGATCATCGGCGGAATTCCGACACCACCACCGATCAGGACATAGCGTCTGGAGGCATCAGAGAGATCAAACGGGCAGCCGATGGGGCCGAGTATTGATATGGTTCCGCCCACCTTGCGCTCGCGCAGCACTCTTGTGCCTTCACCGATTGCTTTGATCAGCAGGTCTACCGTCCCCTTTTCCGGATCGGCCAGCATAATGGAGATCGGCCTGCGCAGCGGGCGTTCATCGGAGACGCGCAGATGTACAAATTGCCCCGGTCTGGCCGCCGCGGCTGTTTTTGGGGCTCTTACACGTATGACAAACTGATCTCCGGAATGAGTTACGTTGGCAAGAATCTCGGCATTCTCTTCAAAGATAGTATTTCGGCTGTTTTCCAGAGGGTTAGTCATGAATGGTTCCGTTATCGAACACAATACGGCCCGCCTTAATGGTGTGGGTCACCCGGCCTGTCATCTGTTTGCCGTGCCATGGGGTGTTTTTACCTTTGGAAACAAGTGCCTCGCGATCTACCGTCCAGGTTGCTTCAGGATCAAAGATAGTAACATCAGCGTCTGCGCCGATGGTGAGCGTGCCGGAATCAAGACCCAGCAGTTTCGCAGGATTACCGGTCATCTTGGCAACCATGTCACTCATGGATAGTACTCCGCTTCGTACCAGATCAAGCGATACCGGCAGCATAGTCTCCAGTCCGACAATGCCGAAGGCGGCACAGGAGAGGCCACAGCGCTTATCATCTTCATGGTGCGGCGCATGGTCGGTTGCAATCACTTCAATGGTGCCATCGCGCAACCCTTCGACGACTGCCTGCCGGTCTTCCTCTGTACGCAGTGGCGGGCTCATCTTGGCATCCACATTAAAGCCCAGCATCTCATCTTCGGTCAGTGCAAAGTGGTGCGGAGCAGCCTCCGCACTCACCTTCAGCCCTTCGGCTTTGGCATCGCGCACCATCTGTACGCCACGTTTCGATGAGATGTGAGCGACATGATAATAAGCACCGGCCCGGCGGGTAAGCATGATGTCACGGGCGATCATCGAATCTTCACCCTCAACCGGCATCCCCTGCACACCAAGCTGGGTGGAAATCCAGCCCTCATTCATACAGCCGCCGTCGGTCAGATCTTTCTCTTCAGCATGCTGGATCACCAGGTAGCCGAAACTGGCTGAGTATTCGAGTGCTTTTCGCATCACGCCTGCATGCCAGATCGGCAGGCCATCATCAGAAAATGCCACGCAGCCACTGCGTGCCAGCTCGCGCATCTCTGTGAGCTCTTTGCCGGCAAGATTTTTGGTGACTGCTCCGATCGGATGCACGTTACAGAGGCCGACCTGCCGGGCACGCGCAATGATCTGGCGGGCAATGCCGGCATGGTCGATGTGCGGGGAGGTATTGGGCATGCAGCACATGCTGGTGACACCACCGGCAGCAGCAGCGCGGGAGCCGGACTCGATATCTTCTTTCCACTCCTGGCCCGGTTCGCGCAGATGTACGTGCATATCAATCAGGCCGGGGCATACAATGTGCCCTGCAGCATCGATGGTCTCATCCGGTGTGCCGCTATGCTTGCCCACTGCGACAACCTTTCCATCTTTGATCCAGAGGTCGGCCTTTTTATCAATGCCATTGGCAGGATCAATGATCTGTCCGTTTTTAATTAGCAGTGTGCTGCTCATAACAGTGTCCTCTGCGCCCGCATCGCTTCATCCGACAGCCTTTTCCTGCTGCCCGTTTTCTTCTCTTCTGTCTGACCACCGCAGAGGGCTGTCAGCACCGCCATGCGGATAGCAACACCATGCTCCACCTGTGCCAGGATATGGCTCTTCACTGAGTCGGCGACATCGGTGGCGATTTCAACGCCACGGTTCATGGGGCCGGGATGCAGTACCAGACAGTCATTGCCTGCGGCTTGCAAACGCCTGGCGTTCAGGCCGTACGCTTCGTGATATTCACGAATGGATGGGAAAGCACAGGCATCAGTCAGCCGCTCTGTCTGCACTCTCAGCATGTAGACAGCATCCGAGCCGGGCAGTGCCTCATCAAAATCGTGATAGATCTCGCAGCCATAGCGCTCGATCTCTGCCGGAAGCAGTGTCTTTGGTGCAACCACACGCATGTGGTAGCCAAGCTTTTTGGCAGCCAGCAGGTGTGAGCGTGCTACGCGGGAGTGGGAGATGTCTCCCACGATGGTGATGATCTTTCCCTCAGGTGAACCCCAGACCTGTTTCAGCGTCAGCAGGTCGGTCAGGACCTGGGTTGGGTGCTCGTGTGCACCGTCACCGGCATTCACGATCGCCGTGCCATCAAGGTATTCGGCTAAAAATTCGCATGTTCCGGCAAGTGAATGCCTGATTACCAGTACGTGCGGTTGCATGGCAGCCAGTGTCTGGCCGGTATCGAGCAGTGATTCACCTTTCTTGGTGGCGCTGGTGGAGGCGGATATATTGATCACATCGGCGGAGAGGCGCTTGCCGGCAAGTTCAAAGCTGGTACGTGTGCGGG
>JAIPJD010000110.1 GCA_021734365.1 Mariprofundaceae bacterium
GGCGGCTTCGGTTAACAGCTTGCCAAGCCCTTTGCCGCGGACGTCCGGGTTGACTGCCAGCGAGTACATGCGGGCAATGGAGGTGTTTCGGTGGAACAGCACCATCACATAGCCGCGGACGGCACCCGCATCTTCTTCAATCAGTGTTACCGCATTACCACGGGTCAGCAGGTGGCGAAAACTGCGTTCGGAGAGACGATCGATATCGAAACAGCGGTTTTCAATGGCGGTAAGAGCCGGAATGTCGGCGGATATGGCAGGGCGGATCATTGCAGGATGAAGCGAATGTTCATACCGATATACTAGATCAGCTTCGAATCTTCTGCCAACAGGATTATGGTTTTCGAGTTAACGTGGTGCAGCAGGCTTAGAGCACAACCTCTTCGGGCCGGTCATGACTTAAAAACTCCTGATTGGACATGGTCAGCCCGTACGCACCTGCCAGACCAAACACGGCGATATCACCGATATCGGCAGCTTCTACATACACATCGTTGGCCAGCTTGTCTGCACTGGTGCAGAGAGGTCCGCCGAAGTAGACCTGTTCATTTTCAACAGAAACCTGCGTATCAAAAAGTTTTGCTCTGCCTGTGTGGACAATGGCCAGCGGATGGTTGATGGAGAGGGCCGCAGGCCTGCGGAAGTGATTGATGCCACCGGCACAGACGACCTGTTTTTTCCCGCGGCTCTCCTTGATATCAAGGATTTCTGAACAGAAGTAGCCTGAATCGGCAGCCAGATAGCGACCCAGTTCTAGCACGAAGCGACGTCCTTCAAAACCGTAGCTGGCAATCATGGCTGCCAGCCCCTCTGCATAGGCCTGCGGATCGAAATCATGGCCGGTCTCAAGATAGTCGACACCAAACCCGCCGCCGAAATCGATGATATCACAACTTACACCGGCATAGGCCGCTTCGATTTTTCTGGTAAGGTCAAAGACCAGCTCACAGTTTTTCAGCAGGTCAGCTACATTTAATACACCACTGGCCGCGTAGACATGCAGGCCACGGAAGTTAAGGTGGTCAAGTGTCAGAATCCGGGGTAGCGCTTCATCCAGCATCTCTTCATCAATGCCGAACTTTTTACTGCCACCTGAGAATGTAGTCTGGGCATCGTGTATATCAAAGTTGGCATTGATGCGCAGCAGTACATCGATGCCTTTGCCAAGCTTTTTGCAGATACTGTTCAGGCGATGGGCTTCAACAAGTGATTCGATATGTACAGTGCGTACACCGTTTTCCACACTCCATGCCAGCTCTTCCGGAGACTTGCCCGGGCCGGTATAGATCAACCGGCCTGCAGCAAAGCCTGCATCCACGGCCCGTCTTGCTTCACCAAGGCTGGCAATTTCAATGCCGACTGCTCCCGCCTGGAGTGCCGCCTGCAGGAATGCTGGATGCGGATTGGCCTTCATGGCATAGAAGAGCTCAAGACCTTCCGGCATAATCTGAACAAGATGTGCAATCTTCTCCCGCATGGGGGCTGTGTCATAGATGTAGCAGTTCAACGTGCTGCCGGATGCAGCTCGCCTGCGCAGTTCTGCTTCAATATGGGCGGGGATTAACATAGCCTAGACTCTGACGGCCTTAAGCCGGAGAGCAAGCTCGGCGGCTTTTTCAGGCCCGTTGATCAGGGCGGCCCGGATATAGCCGGCACCCGAATTACTACCGTCTCTGTCAGTTGCACCAAGATATGAGCCGGGAAGTACCGTGACCGCCTGCTGCTCAAAGGCAGCTACAGCGAACATCTCTTCATCCTCAACCGGTAGCCAGACAAAGAATGATCCGGCAGGTGGTGAGCCCTGAGCATAGGCATCGAAAAATGCCGCCAGACTCTGGCGATAGATTTCAAGGTGCTTTTGCACATGCGTTTCATCCGACCATGCTGCTGCCGCCACCATCTGCAGCGGAATGGGTGTAGCAGGCCCGGTATAGCTGCGCAGCTTTGCAAAACGGCTTATCAGTTCGGCATCTCCGGCAATGAGTCCCGAGCGCAGCCCCGGCAGTGCAGAGCGTTTGGAGAGTGAGTTAAAAACCAGACATCGGGAAAAATCTTCACGTCCAAGTGACCGGGCCACCCCAAGCAGGCCAACCGGTGGAGTATCCCAGTAGATTTCCGAATAACACTCATCTGCCAAAACATAGAAATCATGTTTGTCGGCAAGCTCAAGCAGCCGACTGTAATAGCCTGCGTCGGCTATCCAGCCGGTTGGATTGGATGGAGAACAGACATAGACCATAGCGGTATCAGCCCAGACATCGTCCGGAACAGCATCGAGCTCCGGTGCAAACCCATTCTCTCTGGTGCATGGCATCAGATAGGGGGCTGCCCCGGAAGTGATGGCGGCACCCAGATAGATCTGATACATCGGGTTCGGCATCAGTACGTAGGGTTTCTTCCCGTTTCCACAGCAGGCCTCCGGGTTTACCAGCGCATGGGCAACGGCAAAGAGTGCCTCCCGTGTTCCGTTGGCACTTAACACCTGCGTTACCGGATCAACATACTGAAGGTCATATCGGCGCATCAGCCATGCCGCAATGGCCTGCCGGAGTTCATCACCACCCCGGGTGGTTGGATATCTGGAGAAGCCATCCAGATGCCGGTTAAGCAGCTCCTTTGTAAAGGCAGGCAGCGGTAGCCGGGGCTCACCGGCACCGGCATCAATGTGTACCAGCTCAGGATTAGGCTTATGCCCCTCAAACAGCCTTTTCAGCCGTTCAAACGGGTATGCACCCAGCTGACCCAGCCGAGGTTGTGACAGTTTTTCAGCAGGCATCAAAGTTATTCGTAGAAAGCTTCTGCTCTGGCACGGATCGGTTTGCTCCATCCGCTAAAGCGGCCCAGGGCATCAGTAGCCCGTACCCGAAAGACATACTCAAGATCGCCACCCCTCAGGTTGATCAGCTTAGATATAGGCGATTTGTCAAAATTCTTCGGGTTGGGCAGCTCTTCATAGTAGCGGCGCCAGGTTCCCGGGCATTTGCAGTAGGGGTCCATTTCAGCACGGTCGATCTGATATCCGATACCCCCGCTCCCACCACTCATTTCGATATCCAGTTTCAGGCTGTTTCCAGAGATAAGGTGTGTGATTGAAACAATGGCCGGCGGTGCATTGTCCACTATGGGTTGTGGCGGCTCTTTGCGGCCGCAGCCCACAAGAACAAAGGCTGCCATGATAAACAGTAGTAGAAACTTACGCATGACTATGACTCCAGAAGTGCTTTCCAGGCAGCGCACTGCTGGCGCACCTGTTCAGGGGCTGTGCCCCCGATATGATTACGTGCAGCAACACACGCTGTAACGGAGAGCTGTTTGACCATCGACTCAGTCAGCCTTATATCAATGGTCTGGCAGGCCTTTTGAGTCATCTCATGCAGCTCACACCCCTCTTTGATGCAGAGGGCAACAGATTTGCCAACAATCTCATGTGCCTCACGGAATGGCACACCGGCACGAACCAGTGCGTCTGCAAGGTCGGTTGCGGTTGAAAAACCGGATGCAGCAGCCGTGAGCATCGCCTGTTTGTTCACCTTGATACCGGGAAGCATGTCGCCGAAGACACGCAGGCTTCCCTCCAGATTGTCCATGGCATCAAAAACCGCCCTCTTATCTTCCTGCATATCCTTGTTGTAGGCAAGGGGCAGCCCTTTTACCGTGGTCAGTATGGCAACCAGTCCGCCGATAATGCCGCCGGTCTTACCACGAACCAGTTCGGGCATATCCGGATTCTTTTTCTGCGGCATAATAGATGAGCCGGTGCAGAAGGCATCCGGGAGCTCAATAAAACCAAATTGTGAACTCATCCAGAGAATCAGCTCTTCGGAGAAGCGCGAGAGATGAACGGCACAGATTGAGGCGGCTGCCAGCAGCTCCATGATAAAGTCACGATCTGAGACGGCATCCATCGAATTGGTGCAGGGGCCGTTAAAGTCAAGCATCTCTGCGGTCTGGCTCCGATTAATGTCGAAAGTGGTGCCGGCCAGAGCGGCGGAGCCGAGCGGGCACTGGTTCATCCGTTCTCTGGCATCAAAGAAACGATCCATATCCCGCTCAAACATCTCGACATAAGCCAGCAGATGGTGGCCGAAGGTGACAGGCTGTGCTGTCTGCAGATGGGTAAAACCGGGCATGATCGTATCGGCATGCTCGTCTGCCAGCGTAACCAGTACTGACTGCAGGGTGTGAATGCGTGTAATCAGATCATCTGTTCTTCTACGCAGGTAGAGACGGGTGTCGGTGGCAACCTGATCATTACGGGAGCGTGCGGTATGCAGCTTCTTACCGGCATCACCAATACGGTCGGTCAGTCGCTTCTCGATGTTCATATGCACATCTTCAAGCTCAATCAGGAATTCAAATTCGCCACACTCAATTTCAGCCTCAATCTCATTCAGGCCTTTGAGAATGGCGGCCAGCTCATCATCTGTCAGTATTCCCTGAGCATTCAGCATCGTGGCATGCGCGCGGGATCCGGCAATGTCCTCTGCATACATGCGGGCATCTACATCTATGGATGCATTAAAGGCTTCTACAAAGCTGTCAGTCGGGGCATCAAAGCGCCCTCCCCAGGGTTTATCAGACATGTCCGGACTCCTGCCTTTGCGTGCTGAACCGATGCAACCGCACCCGTTCAGATATTCCCTTGGTCGAAGAGAGTGGCAACTATAACGGCACTATAATGATAATGGGAGGGTTCGGAAATAAGCATTGCAACAGCTCTGAACGATTAGGGGGGTGATGTTTCTGAAAGAATCCTATATTCTGCGCCACCCTCCGGGTGAGGGGAGCTTGATCTAAAGCAAATCTCCAACCCATGGATGGGTTGACAAAATCAGGCAAAAAGCTGATTTTGAGAGCGAGCCGACACCACGTTTTGGTTTGCGTTTAAAGGAATAAGGCAGGATGCTCTTATTCTGTATGTAATGAACAACTGAGGAGAATTCATCATGGCCTTGAATGTCTATTATGACAAAGATGCCGATCTTTCGATCATCAAGAGTAAAAAAGTAGCCATTATCGGCTACGGTTCACAGGGGCATGCTCACGCAAACAACCTGAAAGATTCAGGCGTAGACGTCACAGTTGGTCTGCGTGCCGGCTCTGCTTCTGCAGCCAAAGCCGAAGCTTCAGGCCTGAAAGTAAGCAACGTTGCCGATGCGGTTGCAGGTGCAGATATTGTCATGGTGTTGACGCCGGATGAGTTCCAGTCTGTTCTTTATCGTGACGAGCTTGAGCCAAATCTGAAGCAGGGCGCGACACTCGCTTTCGCACACGGGTTTGCGATTCACTACAACCAGGTTACGCCACGCGCTGACCTGAATGTGGTCATGATCGCGCCGAAGGCTCCGGGCCACACAGTTCGTTCTGAGTTTGTAAAAGGTGGCGGTATTCCTGATCTGATCGCCATCCATCAGGATGCAACCGGCGATGCGAAAGCGATCTGCCTCTCTTATGCATCAGCCATTGGCGGCGGGCGAACCGGTATCATCGAAACCACATTCAAAGACGAGACTGAAACCGACCTGTTCGGTGAGCAGGCTGTACTTTGCGGTGGTGCGGTTGAACTGGTCAAAGCCGGTTTTGAAACGCTGACTGAAGCGGGTTACGCACCCGAAATGGCATACTTCGAGTGCTTGCACGAATTGAAGCTGATTGTAGACCTGATGTATGAGGGCGGTATCGCTAACATGAACTACTCCATCTCCAACAATGCGGAGTATGGCGAGTACGTTACGGGTCCGAAGGTTATCAATGAAGAGTCCCGCAAGGCGATGAAAGAGTGCCTGCACAACATCCAGACCGGTGAATATGCGAAAGCATTCATTCTGGAAGGCGCGACCAACTACCCTTCCATGACTGCAAACCGTCGCCTGAATGCAGCTCACCCGATTGAGCAGACCGGTGAGAAGCTTCGTGCGATGATGCCGTGGATCAACAAGATCGTGGATAAGTCAAAAAATTAGATACGGGATGCGGGCATCCATGCCCTTACCCTTTTGACGCAGCACGAATTTTGCGAAATTCGCACTGCTCACTAAAGCCACCCAAGGTGAATCGAGCCTGCGAGAGAGAAGGCACCCTGGGGTGCTTCCATGGGTGGAGGTAGAAACAGAGAAAAGGCGGCCTTCGGGCTGCCTTTTTTTATCAGGGTGCTGGG